>JAFZIH010000156.1 GCA_017554455.1 Clostridia bacterium
ATAGCTAATTATACCATAACTGAGTAATTGCATCAAGACAAAAGGGAGGAACTCCACGCTGTCAGCATTTGCTGTGTCAGGTATGGGTTATATCCATTTGAATGCTGCTATCTTTTTGCACATTCGTCTTTTCGATTTGCATCTGCTATGCTGTGTGCAGAACACAAAAGGAGGTGCATAACATGGAAAAGCATGTTATAGATGAGCGGAACGGATTGGAGTATGAATTGGTCGGGGATTATTATATCGTTGCCGGGGAGGATGAGCCGCCGGCACGACCGATCGGCGTATGGGGCGCGATGCGCCGGGACTATCTGAAAAAGCATCGGCAAAATGTGTATTATCAACTGCTGCTGTCAGGCAAACTGAACGATCATCTTGCCGACATCGAAGAACAGGCGCAGGATATGATGTGGACGCTGCCAAAGCAAATGGCGAAAGCTGAAGGCGTGACCGAAGAACTGAAGCGCCGGGATCAAATGGCATGGGTCTGCGCGATAAACAACATTCAAAATCAAGTGCGAGAAACAATTAATCATATGCTAATCTACACTTGAGCTAATGGGTGACAGAATCGAACTGTCACCCATTATTAGATTGACAACATCAACTGAATGTTTTACAATGTAAATCAACAAAAAAGCATGAAGGGAACGTAATATGACTACTTCCGATCAAATACGTGTATTATGTGTCAGAACAGGTGTAAGCCAATCTGAATTAGCACGGAGAATAAACCAATCACCACAGAATTTTAATGCTAAACTGAAGCGAAATACTATTACGCAAGATGAATTGAATAAGATTGCAAACGCTTTAGGTGTAACCTATGAGCAATACTTTGTTTTAGCTAATGGCGACCAGGTGAAATAGTGAGGATAGAATATGACAGAGCATAAAATCATATTTGGAGATAGCAGATCCCTTAATGAGATCAAAGATAAATCTGTTCAACTGATTATCACATCTCCGCCATATTGGCAGCTTAAGGATTATGGTGCAGATGAGCAGATCGGTTTTAATGACAGCTATGAAGAATACATTAATAATCTAAATTTGGTTTGGCAAGAATGTTATCGTGTGTTGTCAGATGGATGCAGAATGTGCATCAATATTGGAGACCAATTTGCGCGTTCGGTTTATTACGGTAGATATAAAGTAATCCCAATCCGTACAGAGATCATCCGTTTTTGTGAATCTCTTGGAATGGACTATATGGGAGCGATCATATGGCAAAAAGCTACAACTATGAATACTTCCGGAGGGGGGGCAATCATGGGTAGCTTTCCATATCCCCGCAACGGAATCCTAAAAATGGACTATGAGTTTATTTTGCTGTTTAAGAAGTTAGGTAATGCTCCTAAACCAACCGAAGAACAAAAACAAAGATCAGTAATCACAAAAGAGGAATGGGGCCAATACTTCTCTTCACATTGGGCTTTTAATGGTGTTAAGCAATATGAGCATATTGCTATGTTCCCAGAAGAACTACCGAAACGATTAATCAAGATGTTCTCTTTTGTTGGAGAAACTGTATTAGATCCATTTGCCGGAAGCGGAACTACATCTTTAGCGGCCAAGCATCTGGGACGTAATTCTATCGGGTATGAGATAAACAAATCGTTTGCTCCGATTATTAGAGGCAAGCTGTTTGAGAAACAAGTATCCCTCACCGAAGAAGAATCAAGAATCGTGTTTGTTGAGGATAGGATCGGCAATACTGCAACATTTGATCGTTTGCCGTACATTTTCAAAGATCCCCATAAAATGGACAAAAAGATTGATGTTAAAAAGCTTCAATTCGGTTCTTCTATAGATGGTTCCGTTTCTAAGAGAGAGGATCTGTACACAGTAAAGCAGATTATATCTCCAGAGAAGATCGAATTAAGCAACGGTCTTGTTGTAAAACTATTAGGTATTAAGGAGAAAAAAGACTATTCTCAGCAAGCTATAGATTTCTTAATGGAAAAGTTTCAGAAGCGAAAGGTATTTTTGCGTTATGATGCTGTGAAATATGATGCAGATAACAATCTGCTGTGCTATGTGTATTTAGATAACAAGACATTCGTGAATAATCACTTAGTCCGTACGGGGTTTGTAGATGTTGATGTGTCTATGGATTATTCTTGCAGAAGCAAGTTTCTGAACTCAATACCAGCATAGAGCTAAGAATGGCTGCCGTTCGGCAGCCATTCTTGACTTATTCCTCTACTTCTATCTTCAAGCCCGTTTTTGTTTTTGAGTAATAGATCATTCTTACATCAATACTTTCGGATAATCTCCCCATGGTTTTGTATGTATCTGGTTTTACTGAATAGGCCACGTTCCCAACAAAACCATCGATTCCTTTGGATTCTTCTTCAGGCGTTGCTAACCGATATGTAGCATTTTTCTTCTCGGCAAGTGATGCTAAGATTGCCTTCTGTACATACATGCCGTTGAAAGTTTTGTTAATCACCAAATCCTCAACCCACTGTTTCACCATTTCTCTATCGATCTGAGGTATCGCTTTCTGCAGGTTTTGTACTTGAGCAAAAATCTTCTCAGTTGCTTTATCAAAAGCTTCCGGATGTTTTTCAACATACCATCTACGCCAATTCTCGATAGTTATTTCGTCACCTGCTTCAACAAACTCAGGAAACAATTCTGACATCTGGCCGACTACTGTCGGTCTCGTCCCTTGAGCGTTTTGATTTGCCCAATTGATTAGCTGAGAAGTATACTTTGGAAACGTATAACCTGTTCCTTCGTTAATTGCTTCGATAGCTTCGTTTTTAATTGTATAATTCATTTGATGTGCTCCTTATAAAACTCATTTGCTCTTTCTCGATTATGCTGCATTCCATCAATGCGTCTTTGAATATTTGAATTGTATTCTTCCATTTCCTCATCGGTTTCTGCGATATAATAACCCTTGTTGCAAGAAATCACAGGAAGCCCAAACATCTCAATTGTTTCCCGTATAGTTTTCCTGCTTTTAGACTGAGTGTCTTCCATTGGAAAGCCCATCATTCTACTAATCTCTTTAGATGTAATGGCATTGGATTTGCCTCTGTGCTGCAAGAGAATGTCCCTTATCTGTTCATGCATTATTATCATCCTCCATAAATAATTGATATGTTTCTATTTCAAGTGCATCCGCTATTCGCTGTATGTTTTCAAGAGAGATGCTCCGGCGATAACGCTCGATTGCGCTAATATAAGTTCGGTGCAACCCGCATTTTTCTGCAAAAGCTTCCTGAGATAATCCCAATGCTGTTCTATACTTTTTCAAATTGTTACCAAAGACTTTTATAATATCCATTTTGTCTATCCTCCCTGTAAATTATAGAAATAACGAATACAAAAAGTCTACATACAATAAGTCACGAAAGCGATTTGATCATTATCTAATAAAGATAAACAATGGTTCGATAAAGCGGCATATAAATAAGTTCACAATTCACAATGATTAAAGTCCGTTTTATTGGACAGGTAATCGTGTATGATTAGGGTAACAGTAGTGGAAGCATCCCTTTCGGCAGATAAGGAGGTGTGAAAATGCAGGCAATCAAGATTCGGCAAGCGGACGGGACGCTGCGGCGGTATCTGAACGCAGAGTTTATTCCCGCGTTCCTTATGGTTCCCGAAGTGCTGCTGAACCGCACCAATCAGGAAATGATTACGCTCAAACGAACGCCGCGAGCGTTGTTTTCCGATCCCGAAACCATTGCACGCGTAGAGAGCGATAACTTCCTTCAGGTCGTAGTCGATGCGTATGCTTTCCTTGCTTGGCGGCACATGGGTATCCATGGAAAGATGGAAGATTACTCCGGCTACGATCCATTCTGGCGCGTGGCGCACTGTGCGCCGATCTGGGTCGATGCAATGGAAGAAATGCAAATCCTGCCGAAGGTTGGGGATTTCTATCGGCAGACGATGCAGAATCCCGATCAGCACTTTGGATTCGTACCGGAGGCGGAAATCGTTGCGATCATGGAAACTGTCGTACCGTACGCTATGGAAAAACACGGCTTCCGTGAGATGTATCGGTATGTCAAAAAGCACCGGTGCCATGAGGATTTCGGTTCACGCAGAAGTTTTGATAAGACAAATTTCTATGTTCGCTGGTATCACACGGATACGAAGCATCCGACGAAGATTTCCACGGATGTGCTGCGTATCAAGAACTACACAAAGCCGGATTTCTGTGTCAACCCCGACGGCGAGCTGGAGGAATCCGTTTGGGATCGCGTCGAGGCAAAGGCGTTCTGGGACACGCTGTCCGAAACGGATCAAAAGATTCTCTGGCTGCGTTGGAACGATATGAAAATGGAGGATGTCGCCAAAGCCGTCGGGCTCTCCACGCATAGCGCCGTATCAAAAAGAATACAGAGCATCGGAAGAAGGTATGAGGAATTTACCGGGGATCGGCTGGGGTTTAGGAGGCCATGAATCGCAGCCTGTTCATCTCTTCATTTCATTTTGATTGAATAGCATTATTGATAGCATCTATCAAAGGAATAAAGCCAGAAAAATCAATCGCATCGTAGTGATCATATATAAATTCTGAGAAAATCTTTTTTCCATAGAATTGTGCAGTATCATGTTGATCGTTGGCGGAAAAACGCTTTCCACCTATGATTGTATTGCGCGTCGCTTCTGTGAATAAATCCTCAATCTCCGATTTCCTATTCCCCGCTGGTAAAGGCGTCGTTGCCAGGAATAGCTTGCTATTATCTAAAAGACGCGTATACAATTTGGTTCTCAAGTTGTCTTTCTGGGTATCATTTAGTTTAGCAACATCAATGAACTTTTTTAACGGTTTTTTGTTTTGTGTTTCATTGTCAAACAAAAAGATAACCGCATTTCGCATTGTTTGATTGGCAATTTTTTTATAATAGTTACGTTCATCGTCTTTGCCTGCATATAACTGATAAATTGTTGTTATTGCATCAGCACCATCTTGACTAATCTGGAAGAAATAACGGATCCTCGATGTTCTGCGGAAAAATGACACCCTATATTCAAAGTTTCCATTTGCATTCCTAATAACCAATTGAGGATACTTACGATATAACTTTTTAAGAGCAGCTTTGATGTATAGGATATCTGTTTTTCCTTCTGTCACAATGAGCGGACGTTCATTTGCAAAGAAATACTTATAGAACAAAAATTTCTGATAATCTTTCTCTCGTGCGTTTAACTTCCTTGATTCAGGTTTTTTCCCTTCGATCTTATTATTGTAACGAGTGATCTGATCAATAAACGAATAGCGACCTTCAAGCATATTTAACGTTCCCGGTTGACCATCGATGGTGAAAGAACCGATTTTATATAGACAATTTGTCATTGCTTTTGTATTTCTATAGAATGTTCGATCAACATTAATCTTTTTATTTACTGTTAATCCTGTAACCGTTTGTTTTGACTCTTGTTTTACAATTCTTGTTTTCGCATCATTAATAGCGAAACCATTCTTCTTTATTTCCTTTGCCAATTCTGATAAAAAAGCTTGATACTCATTCCAGAACTCCGATCTATTAGTTGAAAAAGTCAGATCATCTGCGTATCTTGTATAATCGAGACGATATTTTTTCGCAATTCCAAGTACACGGTAATCAAATATCTGGCAAATAAGATTACTGATTACCGGGGATGTTGGCGCGCCTTGAGGGAGACGCCCCTGATAACACGTTAATTGGGCAATAATGGTAGCAACATCCGAAGGCAATTTATAGTATTCGTTCTTTTCAAAAAAACCTTTTACTCTGCCAAAATGAATAGTATGAAAGAAGTCCTTTAAATCGATGTTAATTATATATTTTTTATTCTTATGTATTCTTGCATTAGTTATGATGCTTCTGCCTTTTATAAAGGCATGGGCAATATTTGTTTTTATTTCAAACTGCTTATACATATAATGCTGATAAGCAGTAAGTTCATTTGCCAATCGTTTTTGAAGTCTTTTTAGTTCACGCTGAGGAGCTTCTATCTCCCGTAAATCTCCGTTTTTCTTTGGAATAGAAAACGTTTCGTAATATGAATCAGGCTTTGCGACATAAAGGATATATGTTAAAAGACTATGTCTGATATTCAAAAGATCGGCGAGATCATCGCGCGTTTCAACGATATCTATCATTTCCGGTTTTCTCAGCTTTCATAAAAGTGACGTGTGGCAACTCATTATGCAAAATGACTCGGGAGAATCCCGGTTCAATGGCCACAATGCTAACGCAGATGAAGAGCAAAAGCCCTACCATTTTAGTCAATACTTGCGAAACTCAAGTACAAGATCTTGCCACACGTCAATACAATTATAACGCTATTCATGGTAATTTCAACAATAAAAACAGCGTCTCTACTATTAATCGACATAATATATTATTCGCCTTCGGAACATTCGTCTAGACTTATCTTGTTTCAATTTGTAAGCGATCGCTGATCGGGTGTGGGATGACCGATCCGATCCTTACAGAAACTACTCCCGCCGTTCGCAGTTCATGGGATGGGAACTGCGGATGTGTGAAGATCGGAGGTGAAAATGAAAAAACAGTATCGCACCGGAAACGGGAAGTGAACCAAAGGAACAAGAACAGAATAGGACGTAATCTTGGGAGTCGATCATTTGATCGGCTCTTTTCTTTTACCGTTCGGAAAGGAGGAAACCGAAATGAGTGAATTGAAGCTCAAACCGTTAAGCGAGGTACAGCCGCAGCAGGTGGAATGGCTGTGGTATCCGTACATTCCGTTCGGCAAGGTGACGATCCTGCAGGGCGATCCCGGCGAGGGCAAGACCATGCTCATGCTGCATCTGATCGCCGATCTGACCAAGGGCAGAAACCTGTGGGAGCAGGAAGAACCGAATGCGCCTATGGTCTGTATCTATCAGACTGCGGAGGACGGAATAGCGGATACGATCGTTCCGCGATTGGTGGCAATGGACGCCGATTTGGATAAGGTTGTGGTGATCGACGAAGACGCAGAATTGTTGTCCTTTACGGACGACCGTCTCGAACAGGCGATCCTTGCAACCGGTGCGCGGCTGCTGGTACTCGATCCGCTGCAGGCGTACCTCGGCGCCGACGTCGATATGCACCGCGCGAATGAGGTGCGTCCGGCGTTTCATGTACTGTCAAACATCGCACAGCGGACAGGCTGTGCGATCGTATTGATCGGGCACATGAACAAGATGAAAGGCATCGGCAGTCTGTACCGCGGGCTCGGTTCCATCGACATCGCCTGTGCAGCACGCAGTATTTTGCTCGTCTGCAAGACGGATAAGAAGCGGGACGAAGTGTATCTTGCCCATGTAAAAACGAACATCGGTCCCACGGGTGAAACCATGGTGTTCGTCCGGGACGACGACCGCATGGAGTACATCGGCACCTGCGACGATACTGCGGACGATCTATTGTCCGGCGGTAAAGGCGAAGAAGCGGAAATCAAGTCAAAGGTCATGCGCGCGACGCTGTACCTGCAGGAGCTCGCGCAGCAATGCGACGAGATGCCGAGTACGGACGTATACGCTTGGATGCTGCAAAAGGGCATCTCCAAGCGGACGACGGAAGAAGCGAAGAAGATGCTCGGCATTGCTTCCATACGACGCGGCAACCAATGCTTCTTCGATCTCAAGCCGCTGCAGCTTCCACTGTTGGAAGAAGCGTAAGAGAACAACGCCGCAAAATGGTGAGTACAAGTTTTGCGGTGTTGTTGCGTGGCGGCAGGAATCGGGTTATTGCGTACAGCAATGATCCGCTGCCGACACCCGCGGACGGAAGAAACGTGCGAAAAGCGCGGTTCGACGCTGTCCGTAAGCCCCCTGCAAGGGCACACGACTTGTTATACAAGTCTAGTGTTATACTGCTCGGCTCTGAAATGGATTTCTTCGGAATAAGAAATGGATTTCGAGCAGTCGCCGTCGCGGGAGGACGGTTCACAGTGCGAACCTCCGAGCGCGGCATGAGCCGAGCAGTATTCTTTCCCCCGCGGGGTGAGAACAACACCGCAAACGGCGCAATCCATACTTGCGGCGTTGTTCTATTCGACCATAGCGCTGCCATGCAGCACAGCGATATGGTACATCTTTTTGCTGCAAATACAAATCTACAAACACAGAAAGGAAATCAAATCAATGCTGAAACAGCATACCAATCAAATCACCGTTGTGCATATCCTTCTGGATGTGTTTTTGAACCACACCTGCCGAAAGGAGGAACCCGTATGCCCTACGCGATCCTGAGATTTCAGAAGGCGCAAGCCGGCGGCATTGCAGGGCGCGACCGTCACAATGAACGGAAGAAGGAAGAATACAAGAGCAATCCGAACATCGACCGATCGAAGTCCGAGCAGAACTATCATCTGATCGAACCTGCCGACAAGTACAAACAATGCTGCACAGAGCGCATCCAAGCAGTCGGTGCAAGAACAAGATCGAACAGTGTGATCATGGTCGAGGCACTGATTACCACTTCCCCGGAGATCATGGAAAAACTGAACAGCGAACAGCAGCGGCAGTTCTTTGAAAGGGCTGCCGCTTTCCTGTACGAGCGGATCGGAAAGGAGAACGTGATCTCAGCGGTCGTTCACATGGACGAGAAAACGCCGCATATGCACTTCTGCTTCATCCCGATCACCAAGGATGGTCGATTGTCGGCAAAGGAAGTCCTCGGCAACAAAGCCGCGTTCAGCAAGTGGCAGGACGATTTCTACGATCGGATGCACGGCTTCTACCCGGAATTGGAGCGTGGCTTGCCCGCCGCGATCACCGGTCGCAAACACATTCCGCCGTATCTGTTCCGATCGGCTGAGAACGTCAGCAAATCGTATGACGCGATCAGCAAAGCGATTTCGGACATCAATATCTTCAACGCGGGCAAGAAACGAGAGGAAGCGATCCGTGCGATCGGGCGGTATCTTCCCGATTGCTACAAACTGATCGAGCAAAGCAAAAGCATCGACGGGTATGTATCCGAACTGGAACAGAAGATTCAGGAACAGGAGCGTTCGATCGAGAACGCAAACGCCTACGCCAGTGCACAGCGCTCGCGGGTTCGTGAGCTGAACGATCAGATCTGGGAATACGAACAGGATCTGAAAAAGCTACAGGCGCAGCGCGATAAGGCGCAGAAGATCGTAGATGCGATCCCTGCCGATGTACGCGCCGAAATCGACAAATCCATGAAAAAGAAAGGAGCCAAGCGTTATGACTATGAACGATAAAAAGAAAGCACCGAAGCCGGTTATGATCCCTATCGACAAGCTGCATCCGTTCCCCGATCATCCGTACAAGGTGGTCGATAACGAGGAGATGGAGCGGCTTAAAGACAGTATCCGTGAGCACGGGATTCTGTCCCCAATCTTGGCAAGACCGATCGAAGGCAGCGACGGCGAGCTCCAGATTCTTTCCGGTCACCGTCGCTGCTTTGCCGCAAAGGATATATGGCTGCAGACCGTTCCCGTGATTGTATGCAATCTCACATACGACGAAGCCGCGGTTTTAGTCGTGGACAGCAATCTGCATCGTGAACGGCTGTTGCCATCTGAGAAAGCCAAGGCATACAAGCTGAAATTCGATGCGCTGAAGCACCAAGGGCGATACGATTATGTGTTCGACGACGACACTTCGGGACAAGTTGTCCCGAAGCCGGATGATCGACGGACGTCGGCATTGATCGGCGAAGCAATGGGCGAAAGCTATAAAACTGTGGATCGTTACATTCGTCTCACGGAATTGATCCCGGAACTCATGTCATTGGTGGATTCCGGCAGGATCGCGTTCTCGGTAGGTGTAGAACTCTCTTACCTGACCGAGGAACAACAGCATGAGATCGCGCTGGATGCGGAGGTGCTGGAGCGGACGCCGTCGTATTCGCAGGCGGTTCGGATGCACAAGGAGCAGAACCTCGGCACGCTGACGATCGAGCGTATGCAGGAGATCATGAACGAGGACAAGCCGAATCAAAAGGAGCATCTGTCCCTTCCGATGGAGCGCATTTCCAAGTACATCCCCAAGGGCTATACGCCAAAGCAGGCGCAGGAATACGTGGAGAGTGTCCTGGAACAGGCGTACAAGCGCCGGATGCGCGCACGTGAGCAAGAGAGGTAACACAATGCAGGCAACCGAAATCAAGATGCTCCGTAATATGGAACAGCAGGATCAGGAATACGTTGTCAACGGGGTGCGATATATCGTCGCATCCCGTTTCCTCCCGTTCCATCCTAAGAAGGAGCAGCCGATCTTCTTACGGGATCGGCTCGAACACCATCTAACCGCATTCGCGGCAGAATTGACAGCGGAAGCAGAACCATCTACGATGGGTTCGGAATGTGTATGTACGGCTGTCGGAAAGGAGGCATATGCAGCCGAAAAAGAAAAAGGTTGAGGGCATTACCGCCCTCTACTGCCGCCTGTCGAAAGACGACGGCCAAGATGCCGAGAGCAATTCGATCTCGAATCAGAAGACGTTTCTTGCACAGAAAGCGAATGAGTATGGGTTGACCGATACGCGCTACTATGTGGACGACGGTTACACCGGCACGAATTTCAACCGTCCCGGCTTTCAGAAGATGTTGGAAGACATTGAACTTGGGTACGTCACGACGGTCATGGTCAAAGACTTGTCCCGTCTCGGACGTCACTATGTGGAGGTTGGCAACTACACGGATACCTACTTCCCGGAACACGATGTACGCTTCATCGCGGTCAACGATATGGTGGACTCCGACGAGGGTGAAAACGAGCTTGCGCCGTTCCGCAACGTCATGAACGAGATGTACGCGCGAGACATCTCCCGCAAGATCCGGTGTTCGCACCGCTTGCGCGGGAACATGGGCGAACCGCTGTCGCAGCCGCCGTATGGGTACATGAAATCGCCGGAGAACAAGAAACGATGGATCATTGATCCGGAACCTGCTGAAATCGTGCGAACGATCTTCAAGCTGACGCTCGACGGACAAGGTGTGGAAACGATCTGTCACTATCTGCAGGATCGGAAGATCATTATTCCCCTCGAATACTGGTTTGAGAAAGGTTTGCCGCGCGGCGGCAAGCGTCCGCAAAGCAATCCTTACCACTGGCGGATGAACACTGTACAAAAGATTCTGCGAAATCAGGAGTATTGCGGTGACGTAATCAATTTCAAGACGTACTCCAAATCGTTCAAGAACAAGAAGCGGATCGAGAATCCGGAGGAGAATTGGGTGATCTTCCGCGACGTACATGAACCGATCATTGACCGGGAGACCTTCGAACTGGTGCAGCGTAAGCTATCCAGAACGAAGCGCCGGAAGCCGAAGCCGGAAAACGGTGAGAAAAACATCTTTTCCGATCTCCTTGTCTGTGCGGATTGCGGAAAGAAACTATGGTACCATGTGAACACTCTTAATCCGAACATCCATTTCTTCGCCTGTTCCAACTATGAGAAGGACTATCGCGGAACGTGCAAGACGCGGCACTATCTCCGTGCGGACGCGATCGAACAGATTGTTACGAACGAGCTGAAACGGCTTGCCGCGCTGCTCGAATGCGACGAGAATGCGTTTGTGGCGCTTCTGCAGCAGCAATCCGACAAGGAACAGCAGGAGGAACGGAAGCGGATCGAATCCGATCTACAGAAAGCGTCCTCCCGAAGCGAGCAGCTTGTAACGCTGTATGAGAAGCTTTACGAGGACAACCTTGCCGGGAAAGTGACGGACGAGTGGTTCGCTCAGTTATCGCAGAAGTATGATCGGGAGCGGTTGGAGCTGAAAGCAAAGATTGCGGAGTATCGCATACGGCTGAACAATCTGGAGCTGCAAAAGCGCGGAACCGAACTGTTCACCGCGGCGATCCGCAAGTTCATGGAGATGGAAACGCTGACCGCACCGCTCTTATGGGAACTGATCGATCACATCGACGTGTACGAGACGGAAGGTACGGGCAAGAACCGGACGCAGCGGATTACGATCTGCTATCGGTTCGTGGGCTATCTGGAAGTCCCTGTGCCGGACGATGTTCTCCTTGCGCTCGATATGCGCCGCGGCGTTCGCGTAAATTACACCACGAAAGCGGGATAATTCCCGATCTTCCTTCTCGGAAGGTAACAAAAATCGAGTGGTGATAACCAAATCCGTTATCACCACTCGACATGGTGCCGGTGGTGGGACTCGAACCCACACGGGTGATTAGCCCAACGGATTTTGAGTCCGTCACGTCTGCCAATTCCATCACACCGGCAAGAAGCTGATTTTGCTGTCCGTTAAAACGGACAACATAGAAATTGGAGGCCAAAGTGGAGGCCAAATGCCCAAATTCGCGATTTTTCAATTTTCAAAATGCCCTATTTTAGGGCGTTTCCGGGCTTTTGGACAGCAGCACGCGAAGGTAATTTTGAGTCCGTCACGTCTGCCAATTCCATCACACCGGCAAGGTGCTTATTATTTATAGCATAAAAGAAACGAAAACGCAAGGATTTTTTATAAGACAAACGCCCCGATCGGATCGGGGCGTTCGTGTTTCGATGATCAATACCTGAGGATCGTTTCGACGGGATAGTCCTTCAGCGTCTCACGGCCTGGGAGATCGCACAGTTCGATCGCGAAGACGAAGCCGACCACGACGCCGCCCGCCTTTTCGACCAACCTTGCGCACGCAAGCGCCGTGCCGCCGGTTGCCAGAAGGTCGTCAACGATCGCGACCCGCTGCCCCGGCTTGATCGCGTCCACGTGGATCTGCAGCTCGTCCGAGCCGTACTCGAGCCCGTAGGTGCAGCCGATCGTTTCATACGGGAGCTTGCCGGGCTTTCTTGCCGGAACGAAGCCCGCATGCAGCGTGTTCGCCAGCGCGGAGCCGAAGATGAACCCGCGCGCCTCCGGACCGACGACGAGATCGACGTCCTGCTCAAAAAGCGGCTTTGCCATTTCGTTGACGAGCTCCTCAAAGCCGTCCGCGTTGCCGATCAGCGGCGTGATGTCGCGGAACAGGATGCCCGGCTTCGGGAAATCGGGGATGTTGCGTACCAATGCTTTCAGATCCATAAGTGCCTCCTTGCGGCGTATGCCGAACAGATTACATTTGATTATAGCACAGCTCCCGTATGTTTTCAACTGCTGCCGCACATTTTACGGGAGAAGGCCCTCGCGTTCCAGCCGCACGACCTCGTCGTAATCGAATTTCTCGGTCGCAATCTCGGGATACTTCGAGTGATCGTAGCGCCAGAAATACGACTTGACCTTGCACTGTGCATTCGTCCACATAAAGCATTTATGCGAATGTCGCGGCGCGATCGTCGGATCGAAATGATACCAGCCCGTGCCGATGTTGACGATCGTCCAGTAATGACGCGTTCTGCCGCCGAGCCGCGTTAAACTCATGTACTCAACGCCGAGTTCGTCCAGAAGCGCGCGTGTCACGGAATAGAACGTAAAACAATCGCCGCGTCCGGTCTTGAACCCGCGTACGGCTTCCTTGCGCCAGTCGGTTTTATCCGAATTTCCCACGTAGTGGACGTGTCCGCGGGTGTACACAAACACCGCTTTGAGCTTTTCCGCCATGACCATGTCGTCCGTGGTGATCTCCTTGAGGACGTCCTGCGCAAGTGCGCGGACCTCTTCTTCGGTGACGGTCGTTTCGACCAGTTTATATCGGCAGGTCGCGCTGATCCGGTTTCCGGAAACGTCAATTGCCGTGAACGTCACATCATACGTCCCCGCCTTCTCCGTCTGCACCTTTGAATCCACGGTGACCTCCGAGCGTCCGTCCACGGCGTCCTCGGCATATACCTCCGCAAGGTAGGCGATCGGCTCGCCGACGTATGCGGTCCGGTCAATGACGCCGTACAGCTCCGGCGGTTCGGTATCCTCCGAAAGGACTGCCGTCCCCTCCGCCTCGGTCACATTGCCGGAGGCGTCCTCCGCGCGAACGGAAACCGCCTGCTCGCCCGGCTTGTTCCAGTCCGGCTCCGTGATCCACGTCATTTGCACGGACGAATAGTCGTTTGTCAAAAATACGGCGTCCGGCGAAACGGGATGCAGCGTATACAGCACGGCGTCGGTTCGCTGCTCCACCGTCGGCGCGGTCGTATCCACCACCGTGACCAGCACAAAATCCTCCGCGCCGTCCACGGTCGCCGACACCGTATAGATGCCGACCGTGTCCGGAACAAACGGCTCATTTAAGATGATCTCGCTGTCCGCGGAAAGCATTTCCGGCGTAAGCGGCGCTTCTGTCGCCTCAACGGCGATCGGTTCGATGCGCGAAATGACGAGATCGCTTTCGACGTCCGTCGTATTGCCGCCCTCGTCGGTCATGCGAACCGTGACCTTCTGCACGTGCGGCAGCGTTTCGTCCGGCTCGTTCATAAGCGTATAGATGATATCCGTTTCGTCATGCGGATTCGAGATGAGCTTCTCCGGCGCAAGCGGATCGCCCGGACAGATCCAGAGCGACGTGCTGCTTCCCGTCGGCGGAACGGTGTCCGAAACGATCAGTTCCGAGGTCACCGTCTGCCCGTTTGGCAGCAGAAACCGCATCGGGTACGTGCCGACGTGACGCATCATCTCCTCCGTCGGAAGGTCCTTCGGCTCCGCCGTCACGCCGTCCAGCAAAAATGCGTCCGCGCCGGGTACGGGCGACCCGGCTTCCTTTTCGACCGTGTCGCGCACGGCGCGAATATGCAGCCGCGACGCAACGCTGCTTTGGTTTTTGGAGGCGTCCGTAAGAAGGATCGTAACGTCAAAATCGCCGATGCGATCGAAATCGAACGGCTGTGAAAACGTCACCGCGACGATCCCTTCGTCACGGATCTTCGTGACCAGCTTGTCCGGCGTAAGCGTTTCGCCGTACGTGATCGTCCGTTCACGCGGTTCCGCTGTCGGGGCGACCGTGTCGCGCACCCGCACAAGCACCGGCGTCGGTATGCCGTTATGGACGACACAAACGATATGATTCCCGACCGGCAGCGTTCCGCAGTCCTGCGCATAAGAGTCACCGGCGCGGGCGACCGTCTCGACGCTCGGAAGCGGATCACCGAACTCCAATGTGACGACGGGCTTCAATCCGATATACTGCACCGCGATCAGACCGACCGCTGTAAGCAGTACGGCCGCGATGATGATCCATATTTTTTTGTTTGTCTTCTTTTTTTGTTCCATTACCGTTCCCGCGATCGCGCTCTCCCTGCGCGAACTGCGTTTACGAACAGTATAGCAGTTTCCCGAAAAAAGTCAATTTGCAGCGTCGCTGACGGAAATATTTACAAATACGATCGGAAGCATGATAAAATCGAAGAAAATCAAAGCAAAAACTCTGCAGTTTGCATTTTCTTCACAATCTTGATACGCTTCTTTCACATGGATAACGCATTTATGACGCATTTAAGGGTTATACTGAACTCGTCAAAAGGAGAGCGGGTTACCCCTCCCGCGATCCGATTGATCAATAAGGACTCCTCCTTATCATTACCCCCCTCTATCCTTGTCAAAGCCGCCCTCACCCCGGGGCGGTTTTGATTTTCATTCGGTCTGTTGAAAATGCTTTCTGCAGATCGGCTTTTCCGTTCCCGCCCGAAATGCTGCTCATCCCGGGCGGCGAAAGCGGCAAGCACACATGAGCTGCAAAATATCGAATGAAATACGCAAAATGCTTGAACCGTTGATTCAAATCATATATAATAAAAGCAGACAGCGGGAACCGATACACGACAAATTGGGAGGGGTCATTATGAAACAAAGATTTTTGAAATCGGCATGGATCATGATCCTGATCGTGATCATGCTGCTTCCTCCGCTTCAAACGGCAAAAGCGGCGGGATTCAATTACTACACTTCCATCTATATCGACAAGTACCCGGACAAACTGGATTATTATGTCGGGGAGAGCTTTGACAAGACGGGCATGCGGATCTACGGCAACCGGGTAAAGGCGGACGGATCGACCGACGTCTGCGATCTCGGTCTCGACGGTCTCACCGCCTCGCCGAGCACGTTTACCAAAGCCGGAAGCAACCAGAAGGTTACGCTCCGGTTGAATTGTATGGCGGCGAGCGGCAAGAAGGAACCGTTCTACGTCTATCTGTACGTGAATGTGGAAGAGATGGAAGGCGATCCGCCGCTGTACTGGACCAAGAAGATCACGGCGACCGCCGAGAAAACCACCTATCTGATCGGGGATTCCTTTGACAAAAGCGGTCTGACCGTATGGGCGCACAGCGAAGGCGACGTTCCGCCGGGCGACGAAAAGTGGAACTGCACGAAGTTCGTGACGAAGATCTCGCCGAGCAAGTTCACGAAAGCCGGCGAACAGTACGTCACCGTCACGGCGAACCTGACGACCCAATACAGCACCGCCGATTTCACGGCAAAGATCAAGGTCAAAGTCTATAACAAGGTCAAGATCACAAAGCATCCCGGCGGAGAGACCGTGAAAGAAGGCGGCTCCTGTGCCTTTACGGTCAAGGGAGATCATGTCGAGCACTATGCCTGGTTCTTCGTAAACGACTACGTGGTCATTCCGGTCAAGGAAAAGGACGCCTACTTCCCCGGGCTGAAGGTCTCCGGCGCAAACGAAAAGAAGCTCAAGCTGTCGAATATCCCGATCGAACTGGACGGCTGGAGCGTGATGTGCGAGATGTCCAATAAAATGGACCTCGCCGAGTCGGACACTGCGCCGATCTTCGTGCTCGCAAACGGAACGGCTGCGCCGACGGCCGTGCCTTCCGCCGAACCGACGGTCGAACCGACGGCCGAGCCATCCGCAGAGCCCACGGCAGAGCCCACCGCCGAACCGACGGCGGTGCCGACCGCAGAGCCATCCGCCGAGCCCACCGCCGCGCTCATTGTCGAAGCGCCCACCGAAGCGCCTGCTGTCGATCACACACATTCGTTTGACGGCGTCTATCACAGCGACGGCAGGCAGCACTGGCTCGAATGTGCCTGCGGCGAACGCACGGCCGCGGCAGATCACGTCATCACCGAATGGAAGATCCTTGCAAAGCCGACAAAGGACGAGCCCGGCGTACGCAGAGGATACTGTGCGGTCTGCGGCGCGGAAGTGCTTGAGGATATCCCGTACGAAGGAGGCGGAAAAGACGATTCCTCGTCGCTGCTCATGATCATCGGGGTCGCACTGGCGGGCGTCGCCTGCGTCACCTGCGTGACCGTGCTGGTGATCGCCGCTTCAAAGAGAAAGCGGTCCAAATAACACGCATCATAATCCCTTTACAGAAACAGGCGCCGCATCCCCGACGGGAGTGCGGCGTTTTTGCATGTCGCCGGATTTGACGGATCTGTGTTTCATTCTTCCTGCGTTTCTTCCGTGTGCCTGCTTTGCACGTTTCCTGCTCTGAAATCGGACAAAATTCCGGGAAAATTGTCCGAGGTTTTTATGCTATGCTTTCCCTGAAAACAAGCGAAAGCGAGGCATACACATGAAAGAAACAAGACAGGAAAGCATTTTCGACCGGGCGAAGACCGTTACCGCGCTCGACGCCGCCGAACGGTTCGCGGGCGTCGAAGGGAAGCGCGTCGGCGGGCGGGTAAAGGCGTGCTGTCCGCTGCACAGCGAGCGCACGCCGAGCTGCGTGTTCTATGAAAACGGCACGTTCTACTGCTTCGGCTGCCACGCGGGCGGAACGAGCATCGACTTTACGATGGCGTACTTTCACGAAAGCAGCGTCGACGCGGCAAAGCGCATCGTAAGCGCGTTCGGGCTCGGAGAGGTCGGCATGCCGTCTGCGGACGTGCGCAGGGAAGCGGCGCAGCGCAGGGACGTAAAAGAATCCGTCCGAAAGACCGCGTCGTTTACGCACGCCGTATCGTGCGCGGTCATCCACTGGTGCGAGGACCGGCTCGACAAGCTCGATCCGAACGACGATTCCGAGGAGAACGAACAGCTTCTGGAAATGCTTCTGCGGCTCAAAAACGACGCGGAAAACCTCACGAACGCGATCAACGCGCTCGAAACCGCGGACCGCATGGGAAATCTGCAGGCGCTTCTTGCGTCGGTCTCGAAAGTCTCCCGCGACCGGTACGCGATGCTGAAAACGTGGGACAGGATACAGGGCACCTGCTACGTCCGGGGGATGCGGTCATGAACGAGCTGATCGAAAATCCGTATCAGGCGTTCGTGGACGCGCCGGATACGCCCGTTATGAACTGTCCGCTGAAATGCGCCGCGAACGTCGAAGACGACGAGGTCCGCTACCTCTGGAAGCCGTACATTCTGCGCGGGGACGTGACGATCCTTGCTGCGGCGGGCGGTACGGGAAAGACGTTCGCGCTGTGCGGGATCGCCGCCGAGCTCAGTAACGGCAGGTATCCCTTGAATCCGTTCGAGAAATTCGAGCCGATGCGCGTGCTGTTCATTTCGGCGGAGGATCCGGACTTCATCCTGCGCGACCGCATGCGGCGCGCCGGCGCGGACCTTGAGAAGGTCTTTATCATGGACGCGACGGACAGCATGCGCCTGCGGCTTTCCGACGGGCAGGGCAACCCGCGGCTGCACGACCTCATGGCTGCGATCGAAGCCGCAAAGCCCGACCTCGTGATCCTCGACCCGCTGCACGCATTTGTCGGAAGCACGGTGAAGATGACGGAACAAAGCGCGGTGCGCCCGTTCATGCAGGCGCTTGCGAACCTTGCGAAAAACAACGACTGCGCGATCGTGGACGTCGCGCACGTCAACAAGCGTCCGGCGGGATCCAACGCAAACGACGCGATCCTCGGCGCAACGGACGTGGTCAACGCGGCGCGCTCGGTGCTCCGCGTGATCTTTGACGAGACGGGAAACGATCCGAACCGGCGCGTGCTCGTGCATACGAAGTCGAACTATGCCGCCATGGGGCAGTCCGTGGCGTTCCGGATCGGCGACGACGGCAAGCTTGACTGGATCGGCTATTCGGACGTGACGCGAAGCGATCTCGAAGCCGCGGCGCGCAGTAACAAGGCGCTTTCGGAGCACATGACCGCAAAGGAAGCCGACCGTGCGGCAAGGTCGTTCGTCGTCGAACGGCTCCTTGCGCTTTCCGAAGAGCAGACCGAGCCGAAGCGCTTCTATTCCTACGACACGCTTAGAGGGATGGGCATCTCCGGCAAGGCGGATATCGCGCCCGCGCTCGGGGAACTCAAGCGGAAAGAGGTATACGTGGAATTTCCGAACAACCCGAAATTGGAGCATTCCGGTGATAAGAAGACGAAGAGAGGGATTATCCTTTATAGAAAAGCACAAACACGATCGGTATAGGGTGTGTAAAGAATGTAAATATTGTAAAAAATGTAAATTTTGTAAAGATTGACGGATATTAAGAATCTTTTTTGATACACATTTACAATATTTACAAATTTTACACTGCTACACAC
>JAFZIH010000157.1 GCA_017554455.1 Clostridia bacterium
AGGCAGCGAGCAGCAATACAATTACAAACATGGAAATGATGCGTTTCATAATTCTCCCTTTCTGTAGGGATGGGCATTGCCCATCCGCACCTCTGTTTCGGCGGGCGGATACGATCCGCCCCTACGTGTAATCGGATGTCGTAGGGGGAAGGTCTCACCTTCCCGCACCTCTTTAATCACGGACGGGCAATGCCCGTCCCTACCGTGTAACAATTCAATCTGTAAGATCCTTCGTCACTCCGTTCCTCAGGATGACAAAGAAAGTGTACGCTCAATATCCCAGATCGCGGTCGATGATGCTGCCGTCGATCGCGTTGACCGTCAGAAGGGAGAACGCGTCCCACCAATCGTCGATTTCGACGGCAACCCGTTCGCTGTATCCGCGGAAATCCCATACCGGCAGCAGCCAGTAGCCGTCCTCGTTCGGCTTGCGGATGCGCATGTAGGAGAAATAGATCCCCGTGACGCGCATATTTGTGTGAGAATCGTTGCCGAGGTAGTCCTTTCCGATGTAGATGTTCATAAAAATCTGCTGCCGGAAGATCTCCATGATCCGGTCGAACGGCAGAAGCTGTACGTTTTCGTTTTCAACGCCGAGCACGTGGACGGGGCACTTCCAGTCGACGCGAATCACCTCGCCGTGGTCGGTCACAACCGAAATGTTTTCCTGCTCCGCATTGTAATCGTAATGCACGCCCGCGTCCTGCTTGCCGTTGTCGGTGCCGTGGTACGTTTTCCACGGGTAAACCGGAATGCCGCTGTAGGTCGGCAGATAATACAGATTGTACACGCCGTTTTCGTAGCCGGTTTCCGAACCGTACTGATTGCGGATCGATTCGTCGTGCGCGCCGACCCCCTTCAGCTTCACCTCGGTGCTGTGCATTTCCGCCAAAAACGCTTTTGCGGCGGCGTCGGCTTCCCTTTCCGCGTCGTTGCGCGGCGCGGCATGATACCTGTCGTCGAAATACATCGGATCGTCCTGCCGCTGGTAGTTCAGCAGGCAGAATTTGGCGTCCGATTCATACCACGCCAGCGTTTGCCCCGCCTCATTGCTGACGCTGCTGTCCGTATCGGCCCAGCTTCCCGTCCAAGGCAGGATCCCGGGCTGTTCTTCCTTCATCACCGTCTGGTATCCCTGTTGCTCGGACGAAAGCCAGTCGCTGAGATACTCTTTTAGATACGCATAATCGGCGTTCGGTCCGTAGGGCTTACTTTCCAGCGCGTTCAGCCATTCCTGAAAATAGCGTATCGTGGCCTCGTACACGGGCGTCACGTTGTTTCGGAATTGCACATACGGCCCGTCGCCGAGCAGCGTTTTCGCCATGCGCTCCCGTTCCTCCGCAGAAAAGCTGCCGAGCGCAGCGCGATACACCGGTACCGTCGAAACATTCGGCACCTGCACATCGGCGTCCAGCATGACGTCCATCGTTCCGCCGTAAACAAGCCCGGAGACCGTTTCGGCGACGTGCTCCGGCGCGCCGAGCGTGCTGCGCAGCGTTCCCGTCGGCGCATCCGTACTCTGCGGCGCATCCGGATTCTTGCTTTCGCTCTCCACGGTATACGCCGGAACGACGTCCGTGCTTTCGATCTTTTCTTCCAGCTTGCCTTCCGTTTTATTGACGACGACCTCCTCCGTGGGCGTCGGTACGCAGGCGACGAGCATTGCCAACGCGAGAAAAATAACGATGATTCGTTTCACGACAGAATCCCCCTATTTTGTTTATCAAGTTGAGAATAGCACCGGAATTCGTCCAAAACGTCAAATAATTGTCACAAAGTTGTAACGGAGTTGTAAAAAAAGCTCCCCTTGCGGGGAGCGGTGAGATTTACGGTTCAAATGCGCTCGGGGACCTTGGCGTTGACCGCGGCGATCAGCTCGCGGACCTTCGCGGAGATCGTTTCCGCCGCCGTATCGATCGCGATATCCTCGCGGAAGGACTTGTCACGCGCGGCAAGCTCGAACGCGTTTCTTCCGAGTGTCTTGGGAGAAATGACCACGCGCACCGGTGCGGAAAGCAGGTCCGCGTCGGAGAACATGACGCCCGCGGAAACGGGACGGTCGTCAAAGAGCACCTCAATGCCGGCGTCTTCAAGCTCTTTATAGAGCTTTTCGGCAGCATTGCGGACGTTTTCGTCGTCGATTCTGAGCGCGCAGATCTCGACCTGCCACGGCGCGATCGTGATCGGCCAGATGGGACCGTAATCGTCGTGATGCGCTTCGCAGACCGATGCGATCAAGCGGCCGACGCCGATGCCGTAGCAGCCCATGATCGGGTTCTTGCGCTCGCCGTTTTCCGCGTCATAGGTCATGCCCATGGCTTCGGTGTAGCGCTTGCCGAGCTGGAAGATGTTGCCGACCTCGATGCCGCGGGAGATCTTCAGCGTGTGCTTGCGGCAGTTCGGGCAAATGCCGCCCTCGACGGCTTTACTTAAATCGAGGTACTGCGTATCCTCGGGCAGATCGCGCGCGGGCGTGAAGCCGGTATAGTGATACTCGGGCTTGTTTGCGCCGCAGACGAGGTTCGTCGCGCCGACGATCGAGCGGTCGAACAGCACGGTCGCGTTCGTCTTGAGGTTGACCGGTCCGATGTTGCCCGCCGCAAGATTTGCATTCTCGATGTCGATCGCCGGATGGATCTCCGCTTTCAGATAATTCGTGAGCTTGGTCTCGTTGACCTCCTTATCGCCGCGCACGAAGATCAGCACGTAGGAATCATCCGCGTTGCGCTGATAAACAACCGCCTTGCAGGACTTTTCGTCCGGCATATGCAGAAGCTCGCCGACCTCAGCGATCGTCGCGGCTTCGCCGGTAAAGACCTCGGTCAGCGGTTCGAGCGTTTCGTCCGCTTTGTTTTCGGTGATCGCGTCGCACGCTTCCATGTTGGCGCGGAAGCCGCACTCCGGGCAGGTCACAATGGTGTCCTCGCCGATGTCGGTCAGCAGCATAAACTCGTGGCTGATCTTGCCGCCCATCATGCCGGAATCCGACTTGACCGCGATGACCTCGGGCACGCCCGCGCGGGCGTAGATGCGCTCGTACGCGCGGTAGCAGCGGTCGTAGTATGCTTCGAGGTCCTCCTGCGTGGTGTGGAACGAATACGCGTCCTTCATTGTGAACTCACGTACGCGGATGAGACCGCCTCTTGCGCGCGGCTCGTCGCGGAACTTTGTCTGGATCTGATAAATCATGAACGGGTACTTCTGATACGTGCCCGCCACGTTCATCGCCATCTGCACCGCGGCCTCCTCGTGCGTCATGCCGAGGACCATGTCCGCGCCGCCGCGATCCTTGAACCGCAGAAGCTCCTTGCCGATGGACTCGAATCTGCCCGAGCTCTGCCAGAGCGTCGCGGGCATGACGACCGGAAACAGGACCTCCTGTCCGTCGATCGCGTCCATCTCCTCGCGCAGGATCTGCTCGATCTTGTTCTGGATGCGCTTTGCCGGCGTGAACAGCGAGTAGATGCCGTTGCCGACCTGCTTCATATAGCCGCCGCGCGTCATTAAGTTCTGGCTCTCGATGTCGAACGCGCGCTCCTTGAACCGTTCGCCCAAAATGTTCTTTACCTTCATATATGCCTCCAAATGGTTTGTGTTTATTGTTGTTTCGGCGGGCGGATGATATCCGCCCCTACGGGTATCACTCCGACGTCATTTCTCACATCAATCCGTCAGACGCAGCGACATGCGCGGTGCGTCTGACTCCTTGCATTCCGCGCCGCCCGGTGCATCAAAGATGCATAGGCGCGGGATGAAACCCCGTCTGAAAACTGCGTTTTCAGACGGATTGTTCGTACATCCAGTAGATCGCGCCGTCGGAAACGACCATGCCCAGCGATTCCTGAAGTTTTCTCGACGCGTCGTTTGTCGTATAGACCTGTCCGTACGGCGTCCAGCCCCTCGAAAGCGCCAGGTTATGCAGCGCGATCTCCAGTGCCGAGCCGATGCCGCGCCGACGGAACTTCGGCAAAACCTCCAGCATGCCGCCGGAGCCGTCGCCGTGAAAGCCGATAAAGCCCGCGATCTCACCGTCGACGTATGCCGCAAGCACGTCGCCCTGCTTTACGCGCTCAATGTAGCGTTCCGGATGACCGTCCGGGTCGTAGACCGACATCAGAAACGGGACCTGCTCCAAGGGAAACGGCCGGATCTCGCACACGTCCGGCACCGGGATCGGATCTTTCCCGGGATAGTACGCCTGCCAGCACGCCGAGGCGTGGTTGATAAACGGAAACGTCCTGAACACCGCGTCGCGCGAGGGCTCGTTATGCGCCACAAACAGGCAGCAGCTTTGCGGAACCGTTTTCAGCGCACGTTCGCCCGCTTCGACCGTGTCGGACACGATCAGGCAGAAGCGGTCCATTTTCATCAAAAGCACCGCGTCGGGTTCGGCATACAGCACCTTTGCCCCGCCGCGCCGGATCCCCTCGATCATGTCGATGCGCAGCGTTCTGTCCTTACTAAGATACGCAAGGATCTCCTGTTCGGTCATGGCGTTACCCCCTTCACGTCCTTCGAAAAATGCTGATAATCCGGCTCACCCTTGAAGTGTCCGCCCCACTTCCAGCCGTGGCTTGTAAACAGCTTATAGCAGAGATCGTCCTCCGTAATCATGCCGGGACGCAGGTCCGTCCGGTCGAGGTACGGCTCGCTCTCCTTCGGAGAGAAGCTGCCGCCCGGCTTCACGTACGGGTTTTCGACCGGATTGACGTCGATCGCCGTGCCGTAGCTGTGGCGCGAAAAGTATTTCTTTCCGGTGACCTTGCGGCAGCAGTATGCCGAGGTGTTGTCTGCCGACATCGAGGGGCCGTCGTCGAACGGCTTGCCGAAATCGTCCAAGAGCTTCACCGAGCGCAGCGGATATTGCGCGTCATAGAGCGCTTCGAAGATCTCGATCACATCGTTCGCGACCTTCTTATGCACCAGCAGCGCGCCTTCGTGCTCCGCGCCGTCGAAATCGACGTACAGGATGTGCACGTAGCGGAGATCGTCGAGCTTGACCGGCGCGTCCTTCGGATTCTCCGGATAGCTCATGCCGATCACGTAGCTCTTGAGCGCTTCGGTCGGCTTGCAGTACCAGAACGCCGCGTTGGTCTTCGACTCCGTAACGGATTCGTCCCGGAACGGGTCCGGCGTCGGCGTGGGCTCTTCCGTCGGTTCCGGCGTGGGCTCCGGCGTCGGGGTCGGCGTCGGCACGGGCGGAAGCGTCTCGGGCAGTTCCGTTGCAGATGCAACGATTACGTCGTCCTCGATCGCGGGCGCGACCGTCGGCGCTTCGACCGCGGGCGGTTCCGTTGCCGGCACATCCGGATTCGGTTGTACGCTGCAGGCGATCAGAAAAAGAACGCACAGCAGCGGCAGGATTCGTTTCATAAAGGTGAGTATACCGCAAAATTTCCCGCTTGTACAGAGCTTTCTTGCGTTTTTCCGCAAAAAAGGAAGCCGTGCAAACATGCGCGGCTCCCGTAAACATCATATGCTATTTCAGTTCAAGCTTTTTGAGCTGCTGCTTGGCGATGCGCTCGCGCTTGCGCTGCCCGCTGACGACGACGTAGACCATCATGATGATCGTGATGACGTACGGGATCGCCGAGGTGAGGTCCGCGTCGACGAGCTTAGAGCTTTGCAGCTGTAACCCAATCGCATCGAAGAAGCCGAACATCAGCGCGGCAAGGAAGACCTTTACAGGGTTCGCGCCGCCGAAGATGACGCAGGCGAACGCGATAAAGCCGCGGCCCGCGACCATACGCTGCCCGAACTGTCCGTTGAGGTTTCCGAGCGACAAATGCGCGCCGGCAAGCCCGCACATGACGCCGCACAGGATCGAAGCGATCCACTTCATCTTTTCGGGGTCCTTGCCCGCGGTGCGCAGCGTTTCGGGGGATTCGCCGGAAGCGCGGATCCAAAAGCCCATCGGCGTCCGATAGACGAACAGCCACATGGCTGCTACCAGCACCCACGTAAGGTAGACGAATAAGCTGTGCCCGGAGATCACGCTGCCGAGGAACGGGATATCCTTGATGAGCGGGATCGCGATGTTTCCGAGATGCGGCGCGTTCGAAATGCCCGCGGAGTCGAACAGCGTGCGGCTCAAATATACCGTGATGCCGAGCGCGAAGGTGTTCAGCGCGCAGCCGATGATAAACTCGTCACTGCGGAGCTTTACCGTAAACAAGGCGAAGAACAGCCCGACGAGGATACCGAAGACGATCGAGGCGACGATGCCGAGCGCGGCGCTTGTGAGCGCGGTGGAGACTGCCGCGGCGGTGAACGCGCCCATCAGGATCATGCCGTCCATACCGATGTTCATGATGCCCGCGTGCTCGGTCATCAGCCCGCCGAGTGCAGCGAGCGCGACCGGCGTTGCGCTTCTTAACATCTGGTTCAGCGTACTGGACGCGACGGTCCAGAAGTTCCACGAATTCTCATTCATGCGCTTCGCCCCCTTCCCTGCGCGCAAGGATCTCGCGCTGCGCCGCGCGTTTCTCCCTTGCCTTATGGATCGCGGCGCGAACACCCTTTTCGCCCGCCATGCAGAAGATGACCGCTGTCTGAATGATCCAGTAAATCTGGATCGGCACGCCGACGGTGTCCTCCATGTAGATCGCGCCCCACTTGAGGACCGCGAAGATCAGCGAAATGATGATCGTCGGGATCGGCTGATACTGCGCGATCATCGCGACCATCAGCCCTTCAAAATAGTAATCGTTCGAGATCGACGACTGGTACTTGCCGGCTGCGCCGTACACGCGGAACATGCCGACGAGGCCGCACATCATGCCGGAAACGACCATCGCGATGATGACGATCCGGTCCGCCTTGAGCCCGGCAAAGCGCGCAAAGCGCGGATTGTCGCCGACGAGTCGCATCTCATAGCCCTTGGTCGTCTTCTGCAGAATGTACCAGACGAGGAACGTCAGCCCCGCCGAGATGAGGATCGCGGTGGACAGGTTCGATGCCGGGATCAGCTTCGTAAACATGAACGAGCGATTCAGCGGGCTCGTATCGCTGACGACGCGCGGGCTCGGATTTTTCCACGGACCCTTTGAGAAGTAGCCGCAGATGAACACCGCGATCGAGTTCAGCATGATCGTGGTGATGACCTCGTTGACCTTAAGCTTGACCTTCAGAATACCCGGAATGAACGCGTAGAACCCGCCGACGGCGATCGCGCCGAGCGCGGCGCACGGGATCGCGATCCACGGGGAGACGTCCTTGAGCCATACGCCGATCTGTGCGGCGAACAGCGCGCCGAGGATCAACTGACCCTCGCCGCCGACGTTGAAGATGCCGGCGCGGCTGCCGACGTCGCACGCGAGACCGCACAGGCACAGCACCATGGCGTATTCGAGCATGTTGCCGAAGTACAGCTTTGAGGAGAAGGACCCGCCGACCAGCGCGCCGAGCGCCTTTCCGGTGTCGTAACCGGTGACGGTGAGAATGACGGTGCCGATCAAAAGCGCGACGAATAAGCTGATCACGAGCGCAACGAGATAGCCGAAGTCGAACCGCTGCTTTAAGCGTGAGAAGAATGCCTTCATGCCTTCGCCCCCTCTCCGGTACCGGTCATGTAGAGACCGATCTCCTCCTTGGTGATCTCATCCGCCCGGAATTCGCCGGTGATCTTACCCTCATAGAGCGTGATGATGCGGTCCGAAAGGCGGAAGACCTCGTCGAGATCGGCGGAGCTCAAAAGAATCGCCGCGCCCGCGTTACGCTGCTCGATGATGCGCGTGTGGAAGAATTCCATCGCGCCGATGTCCACGCCGCGCGTCGGCTGTGAAATGACGAGCACCGGCGTGTCGAAGCTGAATTCGCGCGCAACGACGACCTTCTGCATGTTGCCGCCGGACATCGAGCCGACCTCGGTGTGGATGCCCGCGCCGCGGATGTCGAATTTTTCATAGAGCTCTTCGGCGTACCGTTCGACCGTCGATCTGCGCTGATGGAAGCCGAACAGATTGAAGCGTTTTTCCTTCTGTTTTCCGACGAGCAGATTGTCCGTGACGGATGCGACCTTGTCGACGCCGGTAGAGAGGCGGTCCTCCGGCACGTGCGAAAGCCCCAGTTCGCGGATCTCGCCGGGCGTTTTGCCCGTCGCGTCAGCGCCGCAGACGGTCACCTTTCCGCGGTTGATCTTTCGCATACCGGTGATCGCTTCGAGAAGCTCGCTCTGTCCGTTGCCCTCGATCGCCGCAATGCCCAACACCTCGCCCTTTCGGACGGAGAACGACACGCCGCGCACCGCGGGCAGTCCGCGGTTGTCGGCAACATAAAGGTCATCGACCTCGATCGCGACATCGCCCGGCACGCCCGTCTTTTCGAGGTGATCGAACAGCACGGGACGGCCGACCATCATGGACGCAAGCTTCTTTTCGTCGACGTCACAGGTGTTTTCGACGCCGATGAGCTTGCCCTGCCGCATCACGCCGACGCGATCGGAGATCGCCATGACCTCGTTCAGCTTGTGCGTGATGATGATGACGGTCAGTTCCTTTTCATGTACAAGGCGGCGGATGACGTCAAACAGCTCATCCGTTTCCTGCGGCGTCAGAACCGCCGTCGGCTCGTCGAGGATCAAAATATCCGCGCCGCGGTAGAGCGTTTTCAAAATCTCCACGCGCTGCTGCAGACCCACGGAGATGTCGCGTACCTCCGCGGACGGATCGACCTCAAGCCCGTATTCCTTCACAAGCTCGCGCGTGATCTGTTCCGCTTTTTTATTGTCGAACAGCACGCCCGCGGTCTTCGGTTCGCGGCCCAGCGCGATGTTCTGTGCGACCGTGAACGACGGGACCAGCATAAAGTGCTGATGCACCATGCCGATGCCGCGGTCGATCGCCGCTTTCGGGCTGAAATTCGTGATCTTTTCGCCGCGCACGTAAAGCTCGCCGGCCGTCGGCGTGTTGATGCCGTACAGGATGTTCATCAGCGTCGACTTGCCCGCGCCGTTTTCGCCGACCAGCGCGAATACCTCGCCGTTTCGGATCGAAAGCGAAATATCGTCGTTTGCGAGCACGCCCGGAAACTCCATGGAAATGTGTTCAAACCGGATCTCGTCCGTCAACCATATCACCCCTTTTCATGCGCGTAAGCGCATATCGTATCCCTCACAGGGGATATATCGTATCCTTAAGGATATATCGTGCCGTTATGCATATCGCGGCGAAGCCATATCGCCTGCGCGAAGCGATATGCGGCAAATGCCGCACAATATATTTGCTTTCACAAACACGATATACGGATGCCTTGCAGCCGTACGATATGCTGTCGGGAGTCCTCCCGACAGCGTAAAAAGCGGAAGCCGCCCGAAACGGGCAGCTTCCTTTGTCAAAACCTCAGTTTCTGGTGGTGTCGACCTTGATCTCGCCGGAGACGATCTTCTGCATGATCTCCTCGACCTGCGCCTTGATATCGTCCGGGACCTGCTGGGTCGAGCCCTCTTCGCCGTAGCCGATGCCGACGTAGCCGTTCGACATATCGGCAACCCAGGTCGTACCGAGCTGGGAAACGTCGCCGGAAACGATCTTTGCGATCGCGTCATAGATCGACGTACCGACTTCCTTCTTCATCGAGCAGATGATGACGGCGTCGTTGATGTACTTCTGATCGGAGTCGACGCCGATCGCGTAGAAGCCGCCTGCCTCAGCCGCTTCAAACACGCCGTCGCCCGCCTTGGCCGCAATCTGGAAAATAACGTCCGCACCGCGGTCGTGAAGAACCTTTGCGCAGTCCTTGCCCTTTGCAGGGTCGTCGTACTCGTTGGTGTAGTTGATCTCGACCTTGACCTTGTCGCTGTAGTACGCCGCACCCTGCTTGTAGCCCACAATGAAGTCGTTGATCGTGATGTTGTCTTCACCGCCGACCGCGCCGATCACGCCGGTCTTGCTCATCGCCGCTGCGATGTAGCCCGCGAGGAACGAGCCCTCGTTCTGCGCATAGACGATGTTCAGCACGTTCGGAACGGGTGCGGAGGTCTCGTTGTCGATCCAGATGAACTTCACGTTCGGGAATTCCGGCGCGACGGTCTCGATGTCATAGAACTCCCAGCCGACGCACACGACGATGTCCGACTGCGCCGCCGCGTTCTGCATGCGGACGGTGTGGTTCTCACCGTTGCACTCGACAAACTTCACATCCAGGGACGTAAAGTCCTTCGCAAGACGTTCGCCGCCCTCCTTGGACGAATCATAGAACGAACGGTCGCCGAACGTGCCGGCAACGACGATGGTGACGACAAGCTTATCCGGTACCGTGGACGGCGGTTCCGGTGTCGTTTCCGTTGCGGGCGTCTCGGGCTTGTTCGCCGGTTCCTCGGTCGTCTTGCAGGCCGCAAAGCAGCCCAGCGTCAGAACAAGCACCATAAGCAATGCGATGATCTTTTTCATTTCATTTTCCTCCTGAAAATTGCCCTAAAAGGTACGGTACCAGTATAATACGGATCCGTGTTTTTTTCAACCCGCATTTTTTCACGAAATCGCACATGGACCGCCTGTTTCCGACGCAAACTAATCAAAACGAAAGGAGGACTTTTGCATGGAACGAAACGATCAGCAGATCGGCTGCGAGGTGGAAAGCTGCCGCTATAACGAACAGGGCAGGCATTGCTCTCTTCGGAGCATTTGCGTCCGTCCCGTATGGGACTGCTCGTCCGAACGCGAGAACGAAAGCTTATGCGGCTCCTACGAGCACCGCAGCTGAACGCAAAAAGGACTGTCGCCCGGACAGTCCTTTTTCCCCTTTTGCCGATTACTTGCTGAAGATCAGATCGACGTTTTCCGAATCCTCATGCAGCGTCAGCGTATTTCCGTCGAACGCGAAATCATAGATATCGATACCGTATGCGCCGAGTTTGATCACGTCTCCGTCCTGTCTCCAGGTAAGTCCGTCGGTCGTTTCGCCGTTGTACTGCATCGATGCGGATCCGTCCTCGTTGAACGTGAACGACATCTCAAAGCCGAGCTGGCTTACCGGAAGGGTAATGCCGTTTGCCTTCGCCTTGGAAAGATCCCACGTGCCGGGGATCTCCACCGGTTCGGACGAACCCGAGCTGCAGGCTAAAAGGCATGCGCTCATCAGCACGAGCGCCAGTACCAGTGCCAGAGTCTTTTTCATATCTTGCTCCTCCTCTTTATTTGGATCTGTTCCAGTATACCGTATTATTCCGCTATTTTCAACCCGTTTTTCCAACTTGTCGACGGCAGACGCAGATTTGAAGTCCCTTCGGCGTTATTCCGTCAGTTCTCCCTTTCGAAGAAGAAATCAACGCCGCTCTGCGGTTCGAGCAGTTTCAGCCGCACGTCTTCAACCGTGACGTCGTATACAACATTGCCCGCGGAAAGCGTGAAGGCACCGTCGGAATAGACCCATCTGTAATGCTCCCGGTTGCTCCCGGTGATCATTTCGGCGCTTCCGTCGCCGTACAACACGAGCGTGATCTCCTGACCGATATCCTCCGCTGCGACGACACTGCCGGATACGCCCAGACTGACAAGCCGCCATGTTCCGGCAAGCGCTGTTGCCTCCTCGGACAGCACGATCGGTTTCTCCTCCTCCGAAAGCTCCTCCTCCGGCACGCGGCGGAAGGTCATCGAGGCGTTGAAGAAGACGCCCGGGAGCTCGATCGCATCCGCTTCCGGATCGTACTGCGCAGTCACGTCGCTGTTATCATAGGAGAAACCGATCTCTTTGCCGTTCACGATCGTAAACGGGACCGTCCCTTCGAGTCTTGTCCCGTTCGCCTCGGCATAGTAGTGCAGCAGGTCGACGCCGTCCGTAAACGTCAGCCGCGCATACAGTTTCTTTCCCTCCGAACCGCACTTCCAGACCCCGGCGATGTCCGCCGGTTCGAGATCCTTCGGCGCAGGCGCTTCCGTCTCGGCGGGTTCTTCAGGCGCTTCCGGCTCGGCGGGTTCTTCGGGCGCTTCCGTCACGGACGCCGCTTCGCCCGGCGCGGTGGGTTCCGCTGCGGACATCGATCCCGTCTTCGTACCGCACGCGAAAAGGGACAGCGCAAGGATCAGCGCAAGTGCAAGAATACAATACCGTTTCATGATGATTCTCCTTTGATTCCATGATAAAACCGTGTTTGAGCGTACCATATCCGTCAATCCCTGTCAAGAAACATTCGGCCGGCCTTCGGCAGACAAACGGAGAACGCGGTCGGGATCGAACGGCTGCCGTCGGAACGAATGAAATCTTTAACGCCCTCCCCCGCCACGTCGGCGGCGTAGACGCGCATGTGCCATTCAATGTGCGTAAAGACATGCTTGGCCGAATAGCTCAGAAGATCGCCCACGGGGTGCAGTCCGTGCGCCGTCAGCCATTCCATGGCTTTTTCGGTCGAAAGCGTGCCGGAAACATTCGGCAGTTCGTAAAGTCCCGCCAGAAGTCCCTTGTCCGGGCGTTTCAAAAGAAGCGGCGCGCCCGCATCATAGAGCGCGAAGACCGTGCGGTCTTCGATCGCGCGCGGCTTTTTCGGCGATTTGTTCGGCAAAAGTCCCGCCGTGCCCGCTTCCCGCGCTTTGCAGACGGACGCAAGCGGACAATCGGCGCAAAGCGGCTGTCCGTTCGGTACGCAAACGAGTGCGCCAAGCTCCATCAGCGCCTGATTGAACGTACCCGGATCGGCAGGCATGACCGCTTTGAGTTCATCGAACACGCGCGTTTTTACCGCGGGATCGCTGACGTCGGACGGGTCGTTGAACACGCGTGCATACACGCGCAGCACGTTGCCGTCGACGGCGGGCACGCGTTCGCCGTATGCGATCGACGCAATCGCGCCCGCGGTGTAGCTGCCGATGCCGGGAAGCGAAAGAAGCGTCTCATACGTGTCCGGCATGCGTCCCGCGTACCGTTCGCAGACGATCTGCGCGGCTCTTTTGAGATTCCTTGCGCGCGAATAGTACCCGAGCCCCTGCCAAAGGAGGTTCAGCCGGTCGTCTGGGACCGCGGCAAGCGCGGAAACATTCGGAAGCTCAGAAGTAAAGCGCTCGTAATACGGGATCACCGCCGCGACGCGCGTCTGCTGGAGCATGATCTCGGAGACCCAGATCGCGTACGGATCGCGGGTTTTGCGCCACGGGAGATCGCGGTGATGATCGGGATACCATTTTTGAAGCAAATCGACAAAGTCCATGCAAAAAGTATATCATACCCGGACGCGTTTGCAAAGGGGTCCCGCCCTTGACTTTGCTAAACGGAACGGATATACTCAAGACGAT
>JAFZIH010000158.1 GCA_017554455.1 Clostridia bacterium
CGCCGCACAGTACATTTTCCTGATATCCGGATCTCCGTCCTGATTTGCAAAGCCGCGCGCCGCAAGCGCGGTCCTTCCGTCCTCGCTGTACGCGGAACAAAACATCCGGTTTTTACAGATGAACTTCGAAACGTATTCCGCGATCGCCTCCGACCAGAAGTTCCCGTCGATCTTGTACCGCATGCAGCAATGCGTCAGATAATGCGCGTATTCATGCAGCAGCTCGGCGAAGGCCATGTCCGGTTGATAGACCTCGATGCACGGCACGTTCCAGCGGCAGTAAGCGCCGTAAACGCCGAGTTTTCCCTGCTCCGTGCGTCCGGAAAAATCCGTATAGATATCGATCACGGGGACTTCATCAAGATACCCGTCCAGCGCGGCGATCGCGTCCGTAAAGTCCGCTTCCTGGTTTTCAAGGATCCGTTCCAGCCCTTCAAAGAACAACTCCTCGCCGAGCAGCTCGATATCCGCCGCCGCAAGATGCCATGTCGCGTGCGGCGTGTGAATGACGTACGAATACGTCCCTTCGTTCGGTTCCAGCGTATAGCCCGCGATCTTTCTCGCGTCGTCCTTTTTCGCGCAGCCGAATCCGAAGCACATCGTCAGTACAAGAAGAAGTGCGATCGCTTTTCCGAAAAACCGTTTGTTCATGTGTGATTCCCCTTCCGATCCTCTGTTTCTGTCCGTATTGTACCGCGATCCCGCCGTGTTTTCCACCGCGTCTTCGCCGTAAAGCACGGCGCTATTTCCGCAGAATCGGCAAAATAGAAGCGGTGAACGCTTATATCTCGATCACGATCGGCAGGATCATCGGCGTGCGGCCGGTCCTGTCGTACAAAAACGACCGGAGCCGGTTCTTGACCGAGCTTTTGATCGCCGGATAATCGCTCTTGTTCGCGCCTTCAAAGCGCTTTGCGGTCTCGTAAACGAGTTCGCTCGCCTCGGAGATCAGCGGCTCGTTGTCGCGCATGTAGATAAATCCGCGCGAGTAGAGCTCGACCGGCGCCAGGAGCCTTCCGGTCTCCGTATCAAGCACGATCACCGCGGACACGAGCCCGTCCACGGACAGAAGCTTCCGGTCGTTCAGCACGACGTCCTCGACGCTCGTAAGCCCGTCCACCATATGGCTTCCCGCCTGCACGGTCTCGTTCATAACGCCCTTCCGTGCGGTAAGCTCGATCACGGAACCGTTTTGTGCGATAAACACGCGCTCGGGGGCAACGCCCATCTCCTTCGCAAGGTCTGCGTGCATCTTGAGATGCCGCGCTTCGCCGTGCACCGGAATGAAGAACTTCGGCTTCACGATGCCGAGCATGAGCCTTAGCTCCCCTGCGCAGGCATGTCCGGACACATGCACGTCCGCCATGCGGTCATAGACCACGTCCGCGCCCTTTGCGTACAGCGCGTTGATGACGCGCGCGACGCCGCGCTCGTTGCCGGGGATCGCGCTTGCCGAAATGATGACCGTATCGCCCGCGCCGACGTTCAGCTTGTGCGTGGCGTTCGCCATGCGGAACAGCCCGCTCATCGGCTCGCCCTGACTGCCGGTGGTCATGACGCAGACCATATTGTCCGGGATGTTCTTGAGGTGCTCGACGCGCACGATCTTGTCGGAGGGGATATGCAGATAGCCCAATTCCTGCGCGTATTTTACGATCTGCTCCATGCTTCTGCCCTGGAAGCAGAGAACGCGCCCGTGCTCGATCGCCACGTCCGCAACCTGCTGGATGCGGTACACGTTCGACGCGAACGTCGCCACGATCACGCGGCCCTGCGCCTTGGTAAAGACGCGCTCGAAGGTCTTGCCGATCTCCTTTTCGCTCTGCGTAAAGCCCGCGTGCTCGACGTTCGTGCTGTCCGAAAGAAGCGCCAGAACGCCCTTCGAACCGTAATACGCGAACCGGTTGATGTCGATCGGCTCGCCGTCGATCGGCGTCATGTCGATCTTGAAGTCGCCCGTGTGGATCAGCGTGCCGATCGGCGTGCGCACCGCAAGCGCGACCGCGCCGGCGATCGAGTGTCCCGTCTTGATGAATTCAACGGTAAAGCAGCCGAGCGTAACGGCCTGTCCGGGATCGACGTCGATCACCTCAACGTCCTTTAAGTGATGCTCGTCCAGCTTGTGCCGGATGAGCGCATTGGTAAACCGCGTGCCAAGAATCGGGCAGCGGAAGCGTTCCATGGCAAAGGGGATCGCGCCGATATGGTCCTCGTGGCCGTGCGTGACGCACATGCCGCGGATGCGGTCCTTGTTCTGTTCGAGGTATGCCATGTCGGGAATGACCACGTCGATCCCCGGCATCTCCTCGTCCGGAAAGATCAGCCCGCAGTCGATGATGAGAATATCGTTCCCATACTCGATCACGGTCATGTTTTTGCCGATCTCTCCCACCCCGCCCAGCGGGATGATTTTGAGTTTATGCTTCATATATATGTTGTGATATTGTCCTTTCCTCAATCGACGCTCCCGTAAAAGAACAGGTTGCCGCCGATGTTCTTGTAAAACCTGCGTCCGCCCCAGCCCTTGCCGAGCCGCGCGGCGCAGAAGAATAAAATGTTTTCGGGCAGATCGAGATTGCCGTATACGAAGATATCGCGCGCGGCTTCTATGATCGCCTCCGGGGGCTCCAGCGTTTTGAAGCCCTTGTGATGAATGACCGAAAACTGCCCCTTTCGGTACGTTTCGACGTGGATATCGGTCACCTTTCCGCCGAATCGCGGCGCGACGCAGCGGTTATAGAGCACGCACAGCACCGCGCGGTACGCGCGTTCATTTGTCCCGCCCGCCTCAAGATACGCGACGCGCGCGGCAAGGAGCAGATCCTCGTCCGTAACGGAATGTACCTGCGCATAGCGCGAAAGCGGCTGCATGCCGTAAAATACCGGGGCGTCGCCGTCCTGCGCGAACGCCTCGACGGCATCCTCCGGCTCCTCCCAGAGGACCCAGTTCGGGTCCGGCACGCCGGTTTCGTTTCGATCCGGTTCTTCGGCTTCCGCTGCCGCAAAGGGGATCGGAAGCATGAGGATGCAAAGCCATACGGCAAGGAGACGCTTCATCGTCCGTCCTTTCCCGGGCGGACGCGCCGCCCGTTACAGAATGTACTTCGAGATGTTGTCCTCACCCCACTCGGCGGACAGATGCGCGTCCACGTAGGCGCCGTCCACGACGACGTCGATCAGGGGATGCTGACCGTTCGCGTTGAAGGAGATGTCGTTCAACAGGTTCTCCATAACCGTATGCAGGCGGCGTGCGCCGATATTCTCGTTTTGTTCGTTCGCGCGGAACGCGAATTTTGCGATCTCTCTTAATGCGTCCTCGGTGAAGCTCAGATTCACGTTGTCGGGCCTTAAAAGCGCGGCGTACTGCTTGGTGATCGCATTGTCCGGCTGTGTCAGGATCGCATAGAAATCGTCCTCGGTGAGGTCTTTCAAAGTGACACGGATCGGGAAGCGTCCCTGCAGCTCGGGGATCAGATCGGATACCTTTGCCACGTGAAACGCGCCTGCGCCGATAAACAGGATGAAATCCGTCTTGACCGGTCCGTACTTTGTCGATACCGTCGTGCCCTCGACGATCGGCAGGATGTCGCGCTGTACGCCCTCTCTGGAGACGTCCGCGCCCCCCATCTGATTCGCGCTTCCCGCGATCTTGTCGATCTCGTCCAGGAAGATGATGCCGTTCTGCTCGGCGTTCTGGAGCGCTTCGCGGTTCACGTCGTCCGGGTCGATGCGCTTTTCGGATTCCTGCTGCATGAGGATCGAGCGCGCGTGCTCCACCGGCATCCGTTTGGATTTTTTCTTTTTCGGAAGCAGATCGCCGAGCATCCCGCCCATGTCGATCTCCATGCCGCTTGCGCCGAACATCATGGCGTTGACGCTCTCCTCGACCTCGATCTCCACGATCTCCTTTTCGAGAAGTCCCGCGCGCAGGCGTTCGAGCGTCTGTTCTTTGAGCGTCTTTCTTGCCTGCTGTTCCTCCTCGGTGGGCTTCGGCTCCTCCGGCTCCGGCTGTCCGCTGCCCAAAAGGAACTGGAGCGGATTCACCGTCCGCTGCTGCTTTTTCTGCTGCGGAAGCAAAAGCTCGACCAACCGCTGCTCGGTCGCCGCTGCCGCCGCGTCCTTGACAAGGTCCATCCGCTTCTGCTTGGTGAGCCGGATCGACTCCTCCACGAGATCGCGGACCATGCTTTCGACGTCGCGGCCGACGTAGCCGACCTCGGTGTACTTCGACGCCTCGACCTTCACAAACGGCGCGTCCACGAGCTTTGCAAGCCGTCTTGCGATCTCCGTTTTGCCCACGCCCGTCGGTCCGAGCAGGATGATATTTTTCGGTGTGATCTCCTCGCGAAGCTCCGGGGAAAGACAGCTTCTTCTGTAACGGTTTCTAAGCGCGATCGCAACCGCGCGCTTTGCCTCGTCCTGACCGATGATGTAGCGGTCCAATGCGTTTACGATCTCTCTCGGGGTCACGGACGGATCACCTCCACGTTGATATTGCCGTTCGTATAGATGCAGATGGATTCGGCAATCGCCATCGCCTCGCACACGATCTCCTCCGCGCTCATCTCGGTATGCAGCTTCAGCGCCTTCGCCGCCGCGAGCGCATACAGCCCGCCGGAGCCGATCGCCGCAATGCCGTCGTCCGGCTCGATGACCTCGCCGGTGCCGGACAGGATCAGAAGATCGTCCTTATCCGCAACGATCATCATCGCCTCGAGCTGCCGCATGATCTTATCGCTGCGCCAGTCCTGCGCCAGCGCGATCGCCGCGCGCTTCAGCGCGCCGCCGTGCATTTCAAGCTTTGCCTCAAACCGGTCACACAGCGTGAACGCATCCGCGACCGAACCCGCAAACCCGACGACCACGCGGTCGTGATACAATCTGCGCACCTTTTTCGCGTGCGCCTTCATGACCGCCTGCTGTCCCATCGTGACCTGTCCGTCGCCCGCGATCGCGGTCACGCCGTCGCGCTTTACCGCGACGATGGTGGTGCCCTTCAACTGTTCCATCGGATGTACCTCCTCATAAACCGTAGGTTCCTTTCAGCGCGCGGATCCTGTCCGTCGCGCGTTGTGCGATCCGCTCGCAGCGCTCCTGCTTGCTTCTTACGCGCATCGGTAGCGGATCCATAATGCCGAACGTGACGTTCATCGGCTGAAAATCGCCGCCGTTGTATTCGGCAACGTAATGTCCGAGCGCGCCGATCGCGGTTTCGGACGTAAAATCAACGGGCGTTCTGCCCTCGAGCTTTTTGATCATTGAGATCGCGGCGCAAAGTCCGCTTGCCGCGGATTCCACGTAGCCCTCCACGCCGGTCATCTGCCCCGCGAAAAACAGCAGCGGGTCGTCTTTCAGCGAATAGTCCCAATTCAAAAGCTTCGGCGATTCGAGGAACGTGTTGCGGTGCATCACGCCGTAGCGCACAAATTCCGCGTGCCTGAGTCCCGGGATCATGCCGAATACGCGCTTCTGCTCAGGAAATTTCAGGTTTGTCTGGAACCCGACGATGTTGTAGAGCGTGCCGTCGGCGTTGTCGCGCCTTAGCTGTACCACCGCGAACGGACGTTTGCCGTCGACTTCAAGTCCGACCGGCTTCAAGGGTCCGTACGCAAGCGTCAGCTCGCCGCGCTTTGCCATGACCTCGACGGGCATGCAGCCCTCGAACACGCGCGGCGTTTCAAAGCTGTGCAGTTCCGCGGTCTCCGCGTTCACAAGCGCGTGATAAAACGCGAAATACTCCTCGCGCGTCATCGGGCAGTTCAGATAGTCCGCGCCGCGATCGTACCGCGACGCCGCAAAAACCTTGTCGTGATCGAGCGAATCGTAGGTCACGATCGGCGCCGCCGCGTCGTAGAAATGCAAGCTTTTGCCGAAGCGTGTCTCGATCGCCGCGCTCAAAGCGTCGCTTGTCAGCGGTCCCGTCGCCACGATCGCGGGCGAAGCGGGAAGCTCAGTCAGTTCCTCCGACACGACCGTCAGGTTTTCAAACGCCTTGAGCTTGTCCGTCACGTACGCGGAAAAGCCCTCGCGATCGACGGCCAAAGCCCCGCCTGCCGGTACGCGCGTCGCGTCCGCCGCTTCCATAATGAGCGAGCCGAGCGAGCGCATTTCCTCTTTCAGCAGTCCGACGGCGTTTACGATCCTGTCGGAGCGCAGCGAGTTTGAGCAGACGAGCTCCGCAAAGCCGTCGCACTTGTGCGCCGGCGTGCGTTTCTTCGGCTTCATCTCGTACAGCGTGACGGGATACCCGCGCGAAAGAAGCCGGTAAGCCGCCTCCGCGCCGGCAAGCCCCGCGCCGACGACCGTGACGTTCGGTTTATTCATCGTTTTTCTTGCTCTTGCGCAGGATCTCCTTGCAGTTCGGGTCCGCGCACTGTATGAACGTGCCGTTCTGCCCGTGCTTCTGCACCATCAGGCCGCCGCACTTCGGGCACTTCACCTTCACCGGCAGATCCCAGCTTGTGAAGTCGCATTCCGGATAGCGTTCGCAGCCGTAAAAGACCTTCTTCTTGCCGTGCTTTTTAACGATCGCCGCGCCGCACTTCGGGCACGGTACGCCCTCGACCGTTTCGACGATCGACTTCGTGTTGCGGCAGGTCGGGAAGTTCGGGCAGGCAAGGAACTTGCCGAAACGACCGACCTTATACACCATCATCGCGCCGCACTTGTCGCACGGAACGTCGGAAACCTCGTCGGGGATCTTGATCTTTTCCGCGCTCACATGCGCGGTCTCGACCGTCTGCATGAACGGGCCGTAGAATTCGCCGACGACGTCCTGCCATTTGTCGGAACCGTCCTCAACGGAGTCAAGCTCCTCCTCCATGTTCGCGGTGAACGCCACGTCCACGATGTCCGGGAAGCTGGATTTCATCAGTCCCGTCACGGCAAAGCCGAGCTCGGTCGGCACGAGCGATTTCTTTTCGCGCATGATGTAGCCGCGGTCGACGATCGTGGAGATCGTCGGCGAATACGTCGACGGACGGCCGATGCCCTTTTCCTCGAGCGTTTTCACGAGCGTCGCCTCGGTATAGCGGGACGGCGGCTGCGTGAACTTCTGCTGTCCTTCGATCTTGTCCTTCTTGAACCGGTCGCCCTCTTTGAGCGGCGGAAGCTGTACGGCGTCCTCGTCGTCCAGATCCTTTCCCTCGGTGTAGACCGCGGAGAAGCCCGCAAAGCGCACGTGCGCGCCGGTCGCCTTGAACTGCGCGCCGTTCGCGTCGAACGTCGCGACCGTCTGATCGAGGACCGCGTCGCTCATCTGGCTTGCGAGGAAGCGTTCCCAGACGAGCTTGTAGAGCTTATACTGATCGCTCGAAAGGAACGGCTTCAGCGCCTTCGGATCGTTCTTTACGTCGGTCGGACGGATCGCCTCGTGCGCGTCCTGCGCGTTGCGGCGTCCGCGGTAGACGTTCGGGATCTTCGGCATGTACGCTTCGCCGAAGGTCTCTAAGATATAGCTTCTTGCCGCCTTCTGCGCCTCGTCCGCAATGCGGACCGAGTCGGTACGGATGTAGGTGATAAGACCCGTCGCGCCCTTTTTGCCGATTTCAACGCCCTCATAGAGCTGCTGCGCGACCATCATGGTGCGCTTGGTCGTGAAGCCGAGCTTTCTGGACGCGTCCTGCTGCATGCTGGACGTCGTGAACGGCGGCGCGGCATGCTTGTGCTTTTCGCCGCTCTTTACCTCGGTCGCGGTGAATGCGGAATCGCCGACGCGTTTTATGACCGCGTTCGTCTGTTCCTCGGTCCGAAGATCGACCTTCGCGCCGTCCTCGCCGTAGAAGCGCACGTCAAACGACTTCTTGGCGCCCGCCTTGAGCTTTGCGGTCAGCGTCCAGTATTCCTCCGGAACAAACGCATTGATCTCGTCCTCGCGGTCGCACACGATGCGTGTCGCCACGGACTGCACGCGGCCTGCGGACAGCCCCTTGCGGATCTTGACCCACAGGATCGGGCTGATCTTATATCCCACGATGCGGTCCAGCACGCGCCTTGCCTGCTGCGCGTCGACAAGGTCCATGTTGATCGTGCGCGGCTTTTTGATCGCGTTTTTCACCGCGTTCGACGTGATCTCGTGGAACTCGATGCGGCATTTCGACGCCGTATCGAGCTTCAGGATCTGCGCCAGATGCCAGGAGATCGCTTCGCCTTCGCGGTCAGGGTCCGTTGCGAGAAGGACGCGATCGGCTTCCTTCGCTTCCTTCTTGATGCGCTCCAGCACGTCCCCGCGTCCGCGGAGCGTGATATATTTCGGGGTAAAGTCATGCGCGGTGTCGATGCCAAGCTGCGATTTCGGAAGATCGCGGACGTGCCCGTTGCTCGCCACAACCTTGAACTTGTTCCCCAAAAACTTTCCGATCGTCTTTGCCTTTGCGGGGGACTCAACGATCACCAGCGTGTTTTTTGCTTCTGCCATAGTAGAACTCCTCTTGCGTTATTGGTCGAACGTTACGACCGTGTGGATGGTATCAAGCGCGTAGATACGGCCCGGAAGTTGTTTGATGACCTCGGAAAACAGCATCCGCGTCAGCGTCGCGTTGAGATCCTGCGCGGAACAGTCGATCCAGTCCAGAAGCTCGTCCGCGTCCTTTTCGCCCTGCAAAAGCGCCATGTAGATCTCCTGTCCGATCGCGCCGAGCGAGGTGAACGTCACCTTCTTCGCCGCGCCGTTTAATACGTCGTCGCCTGCGTCGTCACAAAACTCCGAAAGGATGTCCGCCG
>JAFZIH010000159.1 GCA_017554455.1 Clostridia bacterium
AGCCGCCCTCGATGTTGAAGATGCCCTCGTCGTCCCAGCCGTGCTCGTCGTCGCCGATCAGCATGCGGTTCGGGTCGGCGGACAGCGTCGTCTTGCCCGTGCCACTTAGACCGAAGAAGACCGCGGTCTCTTTCGTTTCGGGGTCCATGTTCGCCGAGCAGTGCATCGGCAGCGTGCCTTCCAAAGGCAGCACGAAGTTCATGGTGGAGAAGACGGACTTTTTGATCTCGCCCGCGTACTGACTGCCCGCGACGAGGATCATGTGCGCCTCATAGTCGATCATGATGGCGGCTTCGGAGCGCGTGCCGTCGATCTCGGGGCTGCACTTGAAGCCCGGGCACGCGATCAGCGTGTAATCCGGCTCGCCGAAGTTTTCGAGTTCTTCCTCGGTCGGACGGACGAGCAGGTCGCGGATGAACAGCGCTTCGCTTGCAAGCTCGCAGATCACGCGGAATTTCTTTGCGTATTTCTTGTCCGCGCCGGCGAATCCGTCGAACACGAACACGTCGCGGCCCTGCAGGTACGCGACCATCTTGGACTTGATTGCGTCGAACTTTTCGCGCTTGACGGGCACGTTGACCTTGCCCCACGCGATCAGATCGTGCACGCCTTCGGAATCCACGATGAATTTGTCCTGCGCGCTTCTGCCGGTGTACTTGCCGGTCTTGACCAAAAGCGCGCCGTTATCCATGATTACGCCTTCTTTGCGCTCCAGCGCGTGCTCATAGAGCTCCGGGACCGTCAGGTTGCGGTAGACCGCTTTCGGATGAATAATACCGAGATGTTCGAGATTCATATCGTTCGCTCCTTTACAAAATAATCTTTGGATAGCGGCGGTTGCCCATACCGCTCCATCTTAATTTCAGTATACTCCAACCCCGCCGCGATTGCAATATAAAAAAGATGCGGCATTGCCGCATTTCATATTCAAAGAACTATTCCTGATTGATCTCGTGCTTCAGGCACTCCTTCATGTAGAGGACGCAGTATTCCTCGAACTCGGCTTCGTTCTCGCCGGAGTTCAGAAGCGTTCTGAGAAGACTGTACGGGATCACGATGTTGCCGGACGTGTCCTGCTTGCTGCGGATCGCCGCGATGTGCAGAATGACGTCGCGCATGTTGCCCGCGCCGTACGCCGCAAGGTACAGCTTGCGCGCCTGCCTGCGGTAGCGGTCGACGCTGCGGTTATGCAGGATACGCAGTCCCATCGCGATGCCGAACGTAACCGGCAGGAACGCGGACATCGAGATCCACGGCGGGATGCGCGTGAGGAAGCCGTAGAAGTCATTCCAGCCGCCGCGCTCCTCGCCCACGACCGCAACCATCATATAATAGATGCAGGCGTAGATGAACACCGGGATGAGGGAAAGGAACGTTGACGCGAACGACAGTCGCAGGTCCTTTACCACGACGCAGAACACGACGATCGCGAGGACCGGGCAAAGTCCGTGCAGGAAGAAGCGCGAGCCGGTGAAGATCAGCACGAAACCCTTGACCGGCGCGAGGATGCACAGCGAGACGAGGAACGTCAGCGAAAGCGCCGTCGTCGCAACGAACAGCAGCCGCACGAGCCAGTCCGGCAGGCGGAAATACTGGTTCCGAAGCCCGTCGAAGGTATACGGCAGCGTCATGAACATCGCGACGCCCATGAAGATATTGGAATTGACGGTGAACATGCAGAACGTGCGGATGCCCATGTGGTCGAAGTTCTCGTCGTACAGCGTGGTGAGGTTCATGACCACGCCGACGCATACGCAGATCACGACCGCCGCCGAAAACAGCAGCGTCAGAAGACACTTTCTGCGATTGATCCGTTCGATCTGTTTCATGGCTTCCCCCCTCGATCGCCTTTTCCCTGTTTATAGAATACTGGAAAGGGCGGCGGCTGTCAAGCGTCGGCATGGGAACGCCGGTCGTTTGTTCCGCTGCGACGACGGCGCGTGATTTCACGGAAGTTTTACTGGTAAAAGTGCAAAAGCCGTGCTATAATGGTATCATGAAGAAGTTTTGGTGTTTGCTTCTGATCGCGATTCTTCTCGTTGGCTGCGGAACGATTCCGGACGCGCCGATCGGGCAGGTGACCCCTGCGCCGGAAACGGTTGAAACAACCCTTCCGTCGCCTGCGGCGACAGCTCCCCTTGCACAGGGGAGCCAAGCGCCCGACGTTGTCGAAGTGACGGTAACCGCCGAGCCGACGCCCGAACCGACGCCTGCGCCGACACTTTCGCCCGAGGAACGGCTGTACGCCTATATCGCGGGCATGACGGACGCCGAGAAGATCGGGCAGCTCTGCATGTTCGGCTTTTCCGGCACGAAAGAGATCAGCGCCGACTTCAAGAATATCCTGCAGGAGTACCGGATCGGCAACGTGATCCTGTACGGGCAGAACGTTTCCCGCACGAACGGCGACGGCGGTTTTTCACAGTGCAAAAAGCTCACGGACAGCGTCAAAAGTGCGAATTTGTCCGAGATCCCGCTGCTTGTCAGCATCGACGTGGAGGGCGGGCGCGTCACGCGGTTCCGTTGGAAAAAGACGCTTTCAAGCGCGCAGTCGCTCGGCAAAAAGGACGACGCGGCGCGTGCGCGGGAGCAGTTTCAATACATCGCGGAGGGGCTTTTGTCCGCCGGGATCAACGTGGACCTTGCGCCGTGCCTGGACGTTGCAAAAAATCCCTCGCTGACGTTTCTGAACAACCGGATCATTTCGTCCGACGAAAAGATCGCCGCGCGGATCGGGCTTGCGTGCGTCGAAGGGCTGCACGACGGCGGGTGTCTTTCGATCGTCAAGCACTTTCCGGGGCACGGGGCGACAACGGCGGATTCGCACGAGGGCACGCCGGTCGTCAGCAAGACGTACGAAGAACTGATGCGGTACGAGCTCGTTCCGTTTCGGGAGGCGCTTACGGAGGCGGACGCCGTCATGGTCGCGCACATTTCGTATCCTGAGATCGACGAGGCGCACATCGCGAGCCAGTCGTATATGTTCATCACGGAGATTTTGCGCGGGGAGCTCTGTTTTGACGGGATCGTCATGAGCGACGATTTCCGCATGGAGGGGCTTCGGAAACAGACCTCGCTCCAAAAAGGCGCGGTGCAGTTCATCCTTGCCGGCGGGGATCTGATCCTGTGCGGTGCGAACCACTCCTATCAGCGGGAGATTTTGAAGGGTCTTACGGAGGCCGTCGAAAACGGCACGATCGGCGAAGACCGGCTGAACGAAAGCGTATACCGGATCCTGTCCGCAAAGATGCGGATCGGCTGGGATCCGTTCGAAAATGAATGATAAGGGGCATGGATTATGACAAAGATCGGGTTTGACAACGACAAATACATCCGGATGCAGTCGCAGAAGATCCTCGAACGGATCGAGAAGTTCGGTGACAAGCTGTATCTGGAGTTCGGCGGCAAGCTGTTCGACGATTATCACGCGGCGCGCGTGCTGCCGGGCTTTGCGCCGGACAGCAAGATCCGCATGCTGGAGCAGCTTAAAGATTCCGCCGAGATCATCATTGCGATCCACGCGGGCGACATCGAGCACAACAAGGTGAGAAACGACCTCGATATCGCGTACGACCGCGAGGTGTTGCGGCTGACCGACGCGTTTCGGAAAAAGGGTCTTTTGGTTTCCGGCGTGGTCATCACTCGCTATGCGAATCAGCCCGCCGTCGACGCGTTTGCGGACAAGCTCCGCCGCCTCGGCGTCAAGGTGTATCTCCACTATCCGATCGCGGGCTATCCGCAAAACCCCGGCCTGATCCTGAGCCCAGACGGGTTCGGCAAAAACCAGTTCGTGGAAACGACGCGGCCGCTCGTCGTCGTCACCGCGCCGGGACCGGGCAGCGGCAAGCTTGCCGTGTGCCTTTCCCAGGTCTATCAGGAATATGCGCGCGGCGTGCGCGCGGGCTATGCGAAGTTCGAGACGTTCCCGATCTGGAACCTGCCCGTTTCGCATCCGGTCAACCTCGCCTATGAAGCGGCGACGACCGACCTCGACGACGTGAACCTCATTGACCCGTTCCACCTCGAGGCGTACGGGCAGACCACGACAAACTACAACCGCGACGTGGAATCCTTCCCGGTGCTGAACGCCATGTTCGAGCACATCTACGGCACGTCTCCCTACCATTCGCCGACGGACATGGGCGTCAACATGGTCGGGTTCTGCATCACCGACGACGAAGCAGTACGTCATGCCGCCTGCCAGGAGATCATCCGCCGCTATTACCAGGCGGCGTGCGCGTGCAAGCGCGGTCTCATCGACCGCGAACAGGTCGACAAGGCGGAATACCTGATGACCCGCGCGGGCGTCTCCATCAAAGACCGTCCGGTCGTCGCGGCGGCGCTTGAACGCGATCGCGAGACCGGCGGCGCGGCGATGGCGATCGAACTGCCGGACGGTAGCATGGTCACCGGCAGGAACGGCTCCATGATGGGCGCAGCGGCAGGCGCGCTGATGAACGCGCTGAAAGCACTCGCCGGTATTCAACCGGACATCGACCTCATCGCGCCGATCGTCCTCGAGCCGATCCGCGAGCTCAAAACGAACCATTTCGGCAGTGAAAACCCGCGCCTGCACAGCGACGAGCTCCTCTATGCGCTTTCGATCTGCGCAACGATGAACCCGACGGCGGGACGCGCCATGAAAGCGCTTGAAAAGCTCAAGGGGCTTGAAGCGCACTCGACCGTCATGCTTTCGCGCGTGGACCTCGAGGTCTACCGCCGGCTCGGCGTCAACCTGACCTGCGAGCCGCAGCGCAAGACGAACCGCCTGTTTGACAAGAATTAAACCATGAAACGCATCCTTTCGCTCCTGTTCGCGCTGCTGCTCCTTGCGGGCTGCACGGAGATCCCCGCGCCGGAGCCGATCGTCGAAGCGACCGCCGCGCCGGAAATCGAGGACGAGATCACGCTCGTTACGCCGGCTCCGACCGATACCCCGGAGCCGACGCCTGTTCCCACGCCCGAACCGACGCCCGAACCGACCCCGGAACCGACCCCGACGCCCACGCCTGCGCCGTTCATTGCTTCGGCGCTGCCCGATACGCTTCGCGTGCGCAGGGGCTTTTCCGCGACCGAGCACGAGGGCGTACTGCGCCGCGAAAAGGACGGAACATACTTTGCTTACGGGACCGTGGGGGAAACGGACCCGTGCTTCTATCCGTGCGACGAGGCGGGAACGGTTCAGCCCGGCACGCCTCCGACCGAAACCGTCTGCGCTGTTCCGACCTATACGCCGACCGACAAGCCGCATCAGGACGGGCTTATTAAGCTTGTCGTCTATATCCCGACGCAGAGCGTCGTCGCGTTCCGCGCGGAGGACGACGAATGGATCGAGGAGCGCGTCATGATCTGCTCGACCGGGCGGACCGGCGTCATCACGCCGCGCGGCGATTACCGCATCTATGAAACGCATGAATTCAAGCGCCTCGGCACAGAGGGCAATTACTGCTGCGGCATGTACGCCTGCCGGTTCTACGGCGCGTATCTGTTTCATTCCGTTCCGGTCAGCTACGACGCGATCGACGATCCCGAGCTCGGACACCGCATGGTCTACATGCACAAGTACGAACAGCTCGGCACGGGCGCATCGGACGGCTGCGTGCGGCTCACGGTCGCGGACGCAAAGTGGATCTATGATAACTCTTCCGTGCCGTATCAGACGGCGGTCCTGATCACAGACGAGGAAGGTCCTGTCCCGCCCGCGGCTCCCGCGGTGATCTGGGAGGAACCGTACACCGACGAAAACGGCTTCGGCTGGGACCCGACCGATCCGCATCCGGACAATCCGTATCTTCAAAGAGATCCCGCTCTGCCCGCGCCGACCGCGACGCCCGCGCCGTTTACGGCTTCCATGCTGCCGGATACCGTGCGCGTGCGCAACGGATGCACGGGATCGAGCTTCACCGGCATCGTGCGGCGCAATTCCGACGGCGCGTACTTCGCCTACGGTTCGGCCGGCACCACGGAGCCGTGCTTCTATCCGTGCGACGAAAACGGAACCGTCGCTTTGGGCACGGAGCCCGTTCCGAACGAGTTCACCGTGCCCGCCTATACGCCGACGGAGCCGCCGAAAAAGGACGGCGAAAAGCTTCTGGTCGTGTACACCGGCTCGCAGAGCGTCGTGGGCTACGTGGGGAAGGACGGCGACTGGGAGGAGCAGCGCATCATGATCTGCTCGTCCGGGCGAAAGAATCACGATACGCCCGTCGGGACCTACAGGATCACCGACCGCTACACCTACAAGCTGCTCGGCACGGGCGACACGAACTGCTACGGGCTGTGGGCAAGTCGCTTCAAGCCGCATTATCTGTTCCATTCGGTGCCGATCAGCGACAAGGCGACGAAGGCCGATCAGGGGCACTACATGTGCGACATGCACAAGTTTGAAAAACTCGGGACGGTCGCTTCGGACGGGTGCGTGCGTATGACCGTCGCGGACGCGAAGTGGATCTACGACTTTTCCGAGACCGACAGGGTCACCGTGCGCGTCACAAGGGACAAGGGACCGACGCCCGAAAAGCCGCCCGCCGTCATCTGGGAGGAGCCGTACACCGACAAGAACGGCTACGGCTGGGACCCGACCGATCCCGACCCGCGCAATCCGTACCTGTTGCTGAACGCGGGAACGGCAGAGGAACCGTAAACAAAGGGCGTAAAAACAATCTCGTTTTTACGCCCTTCGCGATATCGATCCCTGCGGGATTCACGATATTCCCAATTAACCAATAACATATCCCACTTTATTAACTCCGATGATACCTCTCTTCACCAACTTAAGGTCAATCGTTTCGTAATTCACGTGTTGCAGGGAGTTCCCAATCTGCGTTCTGCCAATCTCTGCGTGTGAAACTTCAGCACGGCTGATCGGAATCGTATCAATACCCATTTCTTTCAAAATCTCTTCCGGGAGTTGGTAATCCTGTTCAACAAGTCCGAAGCAAGTGAACCCCGTATCTACGCAGAAAGAAATAAGCTTCTTCTTACCGATGTTATAGACAACGCTGAATGCGGTCCCGATTAAGCTGCCGAGCAAATATCCAACGACCGGCAATTCGAACCCGATGGCTTGACCGATGACGCCGCCGATATACGCACCGGCTAAATAGCCGCCCGAAACAACCACCGTATCCACAAAAGCCGCGCCCATCTGCTGCGAGCTCATTTTTCCGGTTGCTACAAGGATGCTGTTTTTTACGGTTTGCATAACCACTGCAACAGCCGCACCGAGAACAGTTGGATTAATCCCGCGGAAAGCTTCACCAAGAACTCCTTTTTCACACATTATCAGCAGAGAAGAAGAAATCGAGCCGCGAAGAAATCCTTCTGCACCGGACGTCATTCCTTTTATGCCCATTGCTTTAATCTGTTGGACGTCGATTTCTCCATGCCTTATCAGATAATCAATTGCTTTGAAAATCTCAGGCGCAAGTTGTACAGCAACCGTTATTGCTGCCGCTGTGTATCCTGCCTTTATAGCTTGTTTAGCAATATACTCCGGTTTTATCGCTTCTTCTACAGTAACACTATATTCAGCTGCTTTGAACCTTTGCTTGTTCCCTTTACGGGCCATTCTGTCAAGTGTTTTTCTTTTTACTTCTTTTGAACTAATGCGTTTGTATTTTATTGTGGAAGTAAGCTCTCTTTCTGTTTCTGCATTTGCCTCGGCCACGTCCGGACGAGTTTTCTGATTTTTCAATGCCTGCCTATGTGCAACAGCCTTTGCTTCTTCAAAATGATCCGAAGGAACAATCCTACCTTGAGTTTTATAGCTTGCCTGCCTAGTTTCCGTATTCAATTTTGCTTGTGCTATAGCTGTTTTCTCTGGAGTTGCATAGGACTTTGCGCTATATGTTTTAATCGTCTTAGATCCAACCTTCAATTCAAGATCACCAGAATCTTTTGTGTTTAGATGCGGAGTATTCACATGTGCTTTCGAACCTGCTGCTGTCGCATTTATATTGAAGGTTCCTGCTTCATATTCCTCAAAAACATATCCTTGAAATTTATCGGAAGGCAGATTGCGATATCGATGATTATTGATGCTATCTTCAAGCTGTTTTATTGCTGCTTCCACTCTGTTTACATAGTCACGTCCCATGTGAGCAGCAATATCAGAACCCAATATGATGGAGGAAAACTCCCATCCTTGTTGCATATCAGATTTTGCTTGCATAGGCTGCTACCTCATTTGGTCATAAACTCTTCCATATGATTCTCGTAAAATTGCATGATCGCGTAATAGTACTGCTGTGTGACAATCAACCCCCTGTCGGCGGGCAGATCATTGATAGCAGAATCGATCTCCGAAAACGTATGAGAAACGCTTGCAGATACCACCTTTGCGGTTTTTCCCGCCAGATTGATTGTTTTTCCAATGGCAGAAGTAAGCTTGAATTTCTTTTTTTCTTTCTCTTGTTTTGTTTCAGATATAGCTTCTGCTGACGGATCCTGACATTCAATATTTGCTTCTTCAACAAGTGTCGGCTTTATCGTATCGGGCAGCGGATATTTACCAAGTTCTGCCAAAAAATCCTTATAAAGATCTTTATCGGCGAAAACATTCGGATCGGAAACGATCAAAGCCTGGTTTCCTGCCCAGCCGTATTTTATGCCGTATTTATCAAGCTTTGTTTCCATAACCGGAATCAGGGCTTTTGTATCTTTACAGTCTCCCAAGAATAAGACCTTATTGCTGATATTGCCCGCTTTCTTTTGCGCCTTCCACACCTCTTCTGTCCATGAAACAATGCGGACGGAACCGTCCCTGACGCCAACAATTGAGTCCTCGTTCAGATCATCATTGGTTTCAACCAGCTTCTTAAGTTGATTCACAAGCATTTCTTTTTTATAGATAACAATTAAGGTTTTGGGTTCAAAGAATGACATAATCAGTCTCCTTTTTAATTGATACAAGTATTATACTGTTTACTGCGGTGTTATTCAATGCTATTTATGGGACAGTCAGCAATTTTCTTTCTATTTTCACAATGTAAGTGTAAAGAAAACGGAGCGGTCAATCCGACTGCTCCGTTGAAAACTTACTTATACTTGCCGCTATAACGCCGGCCGTGCGTCATTCCGGAATATCCGGTGTGGGCGGCGGGTCCATGACAAGCTCGATCCGACCCATCGTTTCGGTGATCTCACCGAGGCGTTCCGTGAGCGTCAGACCGAACGTGCCGGTGTCGAGGTTCGCATCGCGTATGGCGCGGAACAGGATATAGTTACCGTCCTCCTCAAGAAGCGACAGAAAGCCGTTCTTTTGGGAAAACGCCGACAGCGACGAAGTGTGCGTCGAAAAGTTGAACCAGCCGACCTTTGAAAACGTATCCTCGTTTGCGCCGAAATGATAGGTATACAAAAGGTCCGGCTCGTCGTCGAGGTCGAGATCGGTGATCATCACGTCGACGACACCCTTGCCGTCCTCGCCTTCGCCGAGACGGTAATATTCGCCGTTTTCCACGACGTACGAGCAGCCGAGGTCGATGCTGCGGATCACGGTAAAGCCCTCCGCACCGTCCGGCGTCAGGTCGATCCAGCGCGTCACATCGGAAAGAGGTTCCCAATACTCGTCCAAATGTCCCTGTGAGATGTCCAGCTTGTCAAGCGGCGGGGCATAGGGCGGGTTTTTGTCCGCGGAATAGACACGGTCCGGCAGCGGTGTGGGCTCCGGCGTCGGCGTCGCCTGCGATACATACCCGTTGCCCGACGTGCACCCGCGGCGCACACGCAGCGTCACGTAAACCGCGGCGAACAGAAGCAGCGCGGCAACGATGATGCAGCTGACGACGAACGCGCCCTTTGCAAGCAGTTTTTTCCAGCTCGGATTGTTGTTTTGTTCCATCAAAGCGCCTCCAATGCGTGTATTGCCCCGTTGAGCCATTCGTTCAGCCGAGAAAGGTGGATCCCGTCGATCAGACGGTGATTGACCTGCACGGTGTAGGAAAGCGTTTTTCTGCCCTGCTCATTCGTTTCAAAACGTCCCCACATGACGCGGGGCGTACTGTCCGTGTTGTCGAGCGGAAACTCCTGCGAAATATGCGTGTAGTCGATCCACGGCAGCGACGAGATATACACGTCGTGTCCCGCCTCGTCCGCCTCGGCGGTCGGGATCGGGGACGGGTTCGCTGCTTCCGCGCGCTTCATCCGCACCGCAAACGAAACGGGGTCCTCACCGTCGATCCACTCTATCCCGCAGATACCGAACAGCTCCTCGTCCCATTGGTAGGTATAGGACGGGTTTCTATGGTCGAGAAGATAAACCTCGTCGCCGCGCAGCTCATAACGGAACGCCTCGACGCCGTTTGTCGCCTTCATCGTGCACCAGATCAGAACGGAATAGAATGAAATCCCGCGGCGCTTTGCGTACGCCGCCGCTTCCGTCACGTCCAGCCGCCACGTCACGCTGTAAAAGGGGACTTCGAGCCGCGCAAAGAGCTGATCGTGCGCGTTCCGGTTCCAGTTTTCGCGGTCAATGCGTCGTTCCATACTCAGAATACCCGCCGTGCGAACACGAACGCCTCCGTCCAGTAGCTGCTTGTGATCTTGTTCGTGATGACCTTGCCCTCGCCCGAGGACGGATAGATGATCTGATTCTTGCCGAGATAGATCGCGACGCAGTTCACGCTGTCGTTGCCCGGGGTCATAAAGAAGCAGAGATCGCCCGGCTCGAGATCGTCCATCGAATCCACGCGCTGCCACGCGTCGTATTCGGAATAGCCCTTGCTCGTCTTGTGCTTGACCTTGACGCCGACCTTGTTCAGACAATAGTAGACGAACCCGCCCGGGTCAAAGCCGGTCTCGAGCTTCGTGCCGCCGCGCTTGTATTCCACGTCAATGAGCGACTTTGCGACGTCGCAGAATTTCTCCGCTTCGGTGCGGTTCGGCTCCGGCGTTGCGGTGGGCGCAGGGGTCGGCGCTTCCGTCGGCGCTTCGGTCGGTTCCTCAGTCGGTTCCTCGGTCGGTTCTTCCGTCGGCGCTTCGGTCGGGACCGAAGTGGGTTCCGGCGTCGCGGGATCGCTCACGACGATCGGCTGCGGCGTAACGGCGTCCGATTGGTCCGATTCCGAAACGGCGGCCGACGCAAAAGGCGCGGCGGTTTCCTTTGCCGCTTCCGTCGGGGCGGCGGTCTCGATCTGTCCGACGATCTGTATCTTTTCGGTATCCGTTCTGGAATCGATGACCTTCGCCTGCGTCGCGCAGCCGAACGTCAGAACGAGTCCCAGAAATCCTGCGATGATCTTGCATGCTCGCTTCATACGGATACACCTCCTCATTTATCATGTGGCTTGATTATAAAGGAACAATGTCACCGAACCGTAAACGGAATGTGAACAATTCTTTATTTTTGCGCTGAAGACGAAAAAAGTTTGCCGGATCATGCCAAAAGCGCAACAAAAAACCGGGAGGATCGTCCTCCCGGCATTGCGGGTTGGTTTCAGAACCGGTCAAGCAGGTCCACCGGCTTGATGAGGATCGCGCAGACGATCACGGCGATGATCGTGTTCGGCAGCATGTACGCACCGTTGTAGACGATGGAGAACAGCACCGCGCCGGGCGTCGCGACGGACAGGCCGAAGAAATCTGTCGTCGGCGTCGCATACTCCGCGTAGATCGTAATGCCGCTGACAAAGTGCACGATAAACCGCGCGATGCAGCCGATCAGTGCGGCAAGCGGCAGCATGTTCTTTTTCTTTCTCAAAAGACCCGCAAACCCGACGAACGCGTACGCGACCGAGTAGTCCAAAAGCATGCTCTGCCAGTTGACCGCCGCGCCGCCCGCGAGGAAGAACTTGAGCGTGCCGAAGGCAAGCCCCGCGAGCAGTCCCTGCCATACGCCCCAGCGATACGCGAAGACGATCAGCGGAACCATGACGAAGTCGATCGAGCCGCCGAGCGCCGCGATCGGGATCTTGAGGTAACTCAGCGCAAGTGCAAGCGCAACGGATACGCCGCCTTCCGCAAGCATGCGTGTGGATGTTTTTTTCATGTGTTTACCCTCCCAAAAATCAAATGACCGCCCCGTTGGGACGGCATCGAAAAGCTTTATGATTACGCTTCCTACGATGGCATGACCCAACAGGTTCCAAGGGTGCTTCTCAGCCGAAGGTCGTTTCGGCGCCCCTGCGTCGGGTCCAATATAGCAGAAACCGCACGGTTCGTCAAGAGCCCTGCGTGAAAACCGTAAAATCGCGCAGCCGCACGCGCACGAGCCCCAGGATCTCACTGGATCCCAGACAGCCGATCGCGGCTTTGCGGCTGTCCTCGCCGTAGTTCCGGTCGTCGCTCAGCACGAACACCGTTCCCTCCGGCACGATCGTTTCCGGAAAGTCGATCGGCGCGTCCGCCCCGTACCGATGCTCGTCCAGTCCGTATTTGCCGTCGATGATCAGCACGCCGTCCTTTGCCTCGACCGTCTCACCGGAAAGCGCGATCACGCGCTTGATGAGAAGCGCGTCTGTTTCCGGATCGCGGAACACGACCATGTCCCCGCGCGAAAGCTCGTGAAAATGCTTGTAAAGTCGGTCATAGAAGATCGTATCGCCCTCTTTGAGCGTCGGCTGCATGGAAGGATCGGCGATATACACGGGCGAAAACCACACGAACAGCACGAACAGCACGACCGAAAGCCCCAAGAGACCTGCAAAGATCCAGCTTAGGACGTTCTGTGCGCGATGTTCGTTTTTATACCGTTCGAGGCGTGTTTTCATATTCAGATCAGATGCGCGTTTTCAAACGGAAAAAGGACGAGACGGACCTTGCCGACGACCCTGAAAAGCGGGATCGGTCCGACGGTTTCATAGCGCGAATCGCGGCTCACGGAGCGGTTGTCGCCCATCACGTAGACGCAGCCCTCCGGGATCTTTTGCGCCCGCACGTACTGACCTCCGATGCGGTCCGGCGAAAGATACGATTCGTCGATCTTTTCGCCGTTCACATAGACCTCGCCGTCGATCGTTTCGATCGTGTCGCCGCCGACGGCGATCACGCGCTTGACGCGCGTCGCATACTGCAAGCCCTGCGTTTCATAGTATTCGTCGGGATAATAGCAAAGTACGATATCTCCTCGCGCAGGCGTTTTGAATGTGTACGCCGTTCGGTCGACGAGCATGATCTCGCCGTCGACGAGCGTATCGAGCATGGATTTTCCGTCCACGCGCACCGGGTCGATGAGCACCGTGCGGATCGAAAACATGATCAGCACGATCAATACGAGATACAGCAGAAAATCAAGCGCGCGCCAAAGCATGCCGCCCTCGAGCGACTCGTTCCGCTTTTCCGCTTCGCGCTGCAGTTTTCCGATCGGCGTCATCGTGACGCGCTTTTTTTCATCCGGTTTCTCCGCCATTTATTCCGTCTCTTTCTCCACGATTTTTTTCGCCGCCTTCAAAAATGCAAGCCGGTCGAGCATCACGACGCGCCCGCAGCCGAGGCATCGGATCTTGACGTCCGCGCCGGTGCGGATCACCGTCCAGAGGTCGTTTCCGCAGGCGTGCGGCTTTTTCATGCGCACCGTGTCGCCGAGCGCAAACGATTCGATCATTTTGATTCCCCTTTGTAGCGGATGTAGCGATCCGCCGCCTCCGCGATCTGCGCCGCCTTTTCCTCATGCATCCAGTGACCCGTGTTGCGGATGCTGTGGAACACGCAAGCCGGAAGCATTTCCTTCAGTTCAAAGATGCGATCGATCGGCTGCAGCCGGTCCTCGTCGCCCCAGATGATGAAAAACTCGCGCGTGGTCTTCTTGATCGCTTCCAGCGCGTATTCCTCGTCAAAGTTGCGGATCGCGTACATGATCGCCTGCCGCGACGCGTGATCGTCGCAGGTCTTGTAATACTGATCGACGACCGTTTCGGTACAGACCGTGCCGTCGTAATAGAACTGCGGCAGGTATTTTTCGAAATCTTTTTTGCTGTACATCTCGCGCCAAAACGCGCCGAACGCTCCTTCAAGCCGCCGGATCTTTTTCGGCATATGCTCCGTGATCCCGCCCGGCGTCAGCGCAATGACCTTCATGAACCGATCCGGATACCGGATGGCGGCGTACATCGTATACACCGCGCCCATCGTCACGCCGAGCGCGTGCGTTCGCTTGATCCCGATCGCGTCGAGACACTTTACGATCACATTTGCCATTTCGTCCATCGAATAGTTCAGTGTGAGAGGACGATCCGAGAATCCGAAGCCCGGCAGATCGATCGCGATCACGCAGTAGTCTTCGGCAAGCTTCGGCATCAGCGTGCGCCAGGTGTAGATTGACTGTCCCACCGAATGGATAAGCAGCAGCGGTTCGCCCCTGCCCATCGTAAGGTAATGGACGCGGCACTGCTCCGGCTTCGGATGCGGTCCGGGGAAGCCCGGAAGCTCTATGGTGACGTAGTCGCCGATCAGGTCGGAATTGACGATCGGCTTGAAGTTCTGTTTCATGATACACCTCTTTTATCGGTTCGATTATACCCCGCAGCCCGCGTCGATGCAAGGATACGGCGGAAAACTTTTCTTTTCGTACATATTTCTGTTGCA
>JAFZIH010000002.1 GCA_017554455.1 Clostridia bacterium
AGCCGATCAGATATTTGCGGAGCAGCATGCAAAACGTGGGCGCAGTCTCCGGATTCTCATAATTCTTCGTGATCGTCTGGATGCGGCCGTTCTCGGCATGGATACAAAGCATCAGTTTCACACGCCCCGCGTTCGGCGCGTGTATATGCAGGATCACGATATCTTTGTCGGGTTGCTGCACCTTGTCGATCTTGCCGCCGACAAGCGGCTGCAGCTCATGTACGCACGCGTACAGGGTAAATCCGTCCGTTGCCATAGCTGCTCCTATCAATCGTATTCTAATCGCACCCGCGCGGGAATGCAAGAGAAAAAAGAAAAGCGTCCCATAAGGACGCTATGTCATGCGAATACCGGGGTTCAGTTGTTTGCTGCTGCGAGCTTCTTTGCCAACTGTGCCTTTTTGCGATCTGCTGCGTTCTTGTGGATAACGCCCTTCGCGGCAGACTGGTCAACGATCTTGACAGCCGCGAGATAAGCAGCTTCCGTAGCTTCCTTATCGCCGGACTTCAGCGCTTCATCAAAACGACGGACGGCAGTCTTCAGAGCGGACTTGTCCATACGATTTCTGAGGTTTTCACCAACGGAAGTCTTCGCACGCTTAATAGCGGACTTGATGTTTGCCAAAGCATTTCACCCCCTGTAAGATTTGTCCGACCGCTTCTCCGGTACGAACGGAGTACATATTACCATAAAAGATTTCATAATGCAAGGATTATTTTTATGAATTTTCATCTTTTTTATTTTAAAACCCGTATGAAAAGATGAGGAAGCGGCAAATGCGTTTTTCGGACTTAATTGACTCCGCTTGTCGTATCTTTTTCATATAAAGCAGAGTTCACAACTTCGTTGCATTTCCCCGATTGACAACCGCAATAGGGGTCACTATAATAAGGGACGATGGTTAGCACTCGGAATGAATGAGTGCTAAAAGATTGACAGGAGGTAAGTATTATGTTGAAACCGTTGTTCGATCGCGTCGTGATCCGGAACATTGAAACGGAAGAGGTCACCAAGGGCGGCATCCTTCTGACGAGCGCGGCAAAGGAAAAGCCGCAGATGGCGGAAGTGCTCGCGGTAGGTCCCGGCGCAAAGGACGTCGAGATGGTCGTGAAAGTCGGCGATAAGGTCGTGTATCAGAAATATGCCGGCACGGAAGTGAAGGTTGACGGACAGGAAGTCATCGTGATCAAGCAGGGCGACATCCTTGCGATCGTGGAATAACAGGAGGCAGAAGTTATGGCAAAGCAATTGAAATACGGCGAAGACGCCAGAAAAGCTCTCGAAAGCGGACTGAATCAGCTTGCGAACACCGTTAAGATCACGCTCGGACCGAAGGGCCGCAACGTCGTTCTCGATAAGAAATTCGGTGCGCCGCTCATCACCAACGACGGCGTGACGATCGCAAAAGAGATCGAGCTTGAAGATCCGTTCGAAAACATGGGCGCACAGCTTGTGAAGGAAGTAGCGACGAAGACGAACGACGTCGCGGGCGACGGCACGACGACGGCTACGCTTCTTGCGCAGGCGATCGTTCGCGAAGGCCTCAGAAATGTCGCGGCAGGCGCAAATCCGATGGTCGTTCGCCGCGGCATCGAAGCGGCGGTCAAGGAAGCAGTCGAGGGCTTAAAGGAGCTCTCCGTTCCGGTCGGATCTAAGCAGGCGATCGAACAGGTCGCGGCGATCTCCGCAAGCGACGAAACGGTCGGCAAACTGATCGCGGATGCTATGGAGAAAGTCGGCAAAGACGGCGTCATCACCATCGAAGAGAGCAAGACCATGAAGACCGAGCTGAACATCGTCGAAGGCATGCAGTTTGATCGCGGCTACTGCTCCGCGTACATGGCGACCGACACCGACAAGATGGAAGCAATCCTCGATAACCCGATGATCCTCATCACCGAAAAGAAGATCAGCAATATTCAGGAGATCCTTCCGGTGCTCGAGCAGATCGCGCAATCCGGCAGAAAGCTTCTTATCATCGCGGAGGACGTCGAAGGCGAAGCGCTCGCAACGCTCGTCATCAACAAGCTTCGCGGCACGTTTACCTGCGTTGCGGTCAAGGCGCCCGGCTTCGGCGATCGCCGCAAGGCAATGCTGCAGGATATCGCGATCCTGACCGGCGGTCAGGTGATCTCCGACGAGCTCGGCATGGATCTTAAGGAAACCACGATCGATATGCTCGGCAGCGCAAAGCAGGTCAAGGTCGATAAGGAAAAGACCGTCATCGTCGAAGGCGCGGGCGACCCCGCCGAGATCGCGGCGCGTGTGAAGTCCATCCGCGCGCAAATCGAGGAAACAACCTCCGATTATGATAAAGAAAAGCTGCAGGAACGTCTCGCAAAGCTCGCGGGCGGCGTCGCAGTCATCGCGGTCGGCGCAGCGACCGAAGTCGAAATGAAGGACAGCAAGCTCCGCATGGAGGACGCGCTGAACGCGACCCGCGCGGCGGTCGAAGAGGGCATCGTTCCTGGCGGCGGCGTTGCGCTGCTGTCCGTTGCAAAACGCGTGAAAGCGCTTGCGGAGAAGGAAACGGGCGACAAGAAGACCGGTATCGAGATCGTGCTTCGCGCGCTCGAGGAGCCGATCCGTCAGATCGCTGCGAACGCGGGCGTCGAGGGATCCGTTATCATCGAGAACATCCGCCGCAACAACGTCGAGGGCTACGGCTATGACGCGGCGACCGATACCTACGGTATGATGACCGAAAAGGGCATCGTCGATCCGACCAAGGTCACGCGCAGCGCGCTGCAGAACGCAGCTTCCGTCGCGGCGATGGTGCTGACGACAGAAAGCATCGTTGCGGATATTCCGAAGCCCGAACCCGCAGCGCCCGATATGGGCGGCGCAGGCATGGGCGGCATGTATTGATCGAAACCGACACAAAGGGGGTCTTGGGACCTCCTTTTTTCGTTTCGGCAAACGCATCGTGCTTGCATTTCGATATGATCCGCGATATACTGTAAAACATAAAGTGGAGGTTTATCGGCTGAATGAGGAAATCGCTTCGCAACGCAATACTGATTTTGCTCTCGATCCTGCTCATCTGTTCGGCAGGATTCGAGTCGTATGCGGATGAAGTGATATTCGGCGACGTGGACGGAAATGGGGAACTGACGGCACAGGATGCAAGCTGCATTTCAAGGCATCTGAACCGATTCCGCATGATGGACGCGGCGGCGATCAGCCGCGCGGATTTCGACGGCGACGGAGAGATCACGGAACGTGACGCAGCGCTGATTCTGAGTTCTTCCATGGCCGCAGAATTTGCCGTGCCGGTCACGAAATCGTTTTCCATGCTTCTGACGTCCGAGATCAAGGGAAATGCGTGGGATCCGAAAGCCAATGCAAACGAAGCGTCGGTTACCGCGATCAACACTGCGACCTGCATCCGAGATCTCAGAGAAGCCGATCCGAATCTTTTGCTGTTTGACGTCGGCGGGTCGATCTTCGGAAGCTCCATAGCGGATGACTATGCCGATCGCCTCGACCGTTCCCGCGGGCCGATCACATCGCTGTTCGTGCAATTGAAATACAATGCCATTCTTTTGGGTGAAGAGGCGTTTTCCTATGCATCGCGTGATGTAAGGCGTGAGGTCAACGCGCTGCAAAGCAAGCATATTCCGGTGATCGGCGCGAATCTGCTGAACAACGAGCCGACGGTGTTCGATTCGCAGGATACGTTGTGGAACGGGCTTGTGCCGTACGTTATCATCGAAGTTCCGCAAACGGATGAAAACGCAGCGCCGATGCGCGTCGCCGTGATCGGCATGACGGATCCTTTTCTTGCGGATCCGTATCCGGAGGACGAGATATCCGCGCAGGATCTGATCATGACGTATGCGCGGCTCAGAAAGGAACTCCGGAACAGTGCCGACTATACGATGCTGCTGTATCACGGCAGTACGGAAACGGACGCGCAGGACGACAGCGTATATTCACTGCGGGATCTTCTCAAAAAAACGGACTTCATCGATCTCGTCGTTGCATCGCACGGCAGTGTCGGCAGCGTGCGCTCCGAGAAGAACGCGAACGGAACAGAGGTCCCCATTGTAACGCTTGCGGGCGGGGCAGAGACGGTTACGAAGATTTCCGTTTCTTTGCGTGAAAACGGTCATCCCGCCATTCTTGTCGATGAAATCGACGCGTCCGAAACCGAGCCGGACGATGCGTTCAAAAACACCGTTCGTCCGTACGTGAGCCCGATGTCCGCCATCCTGGACGCCGCCATCACGTATCTCGGACAGAATCTTGAACCGTTCAATGCAAAGGCATGGCGCATGACCGACGCGATCCA
>JAFZIH010000160.1 GCA_017554455.1 Clostridia bacterium
ACAACACGACGGCGGTGAACGCAGCGACAGCGGTTTATCACTACGCGATGGCGGCAAAAGCGCTGAAACCCGGCAACTGATCGAAGTAAGTACAACCATAACCGACTCCGGTGCGGTCCCTTCCGGGACCGCACCGGTTTTATAAGCGGAGAACGCTTTCGCGTTGACAAGCGGCGGGCGGAGAGGATATAATGAACAAAACACGGGGGGACTTTTCCGCCCGATTCCGGGAGTGAATATGAAGGGTTTCGGAAAGCGACTGATTTGTTTTGCGGTTCTGATCGCGCTTTTGGGCGCGCTTGCCTGCGTGGACAGCGGCGCACAGCAGCGCGTCGAGGCGACTGCAGAGCCGACAACGGAGATCGCGGAGATCCCGCAGGAGGATGAGATCGCCGTCGAGATAACGACGGAGGCTCCGGTCGTCAATACCCCTGCGCCGACGGCGGTTCCCACGCCGGAGGAGACGCCGACCCCTGCGCCGACGGATACGCCGGTTCCGCAGCCCGCGACCGTTACGATCGGCGCTGTCGGCGATATCATGATCCCCAGCGGCATCCTGAGCGACGCAAAGACGGCGGGCGGGGAATACGATTTCAGCACGCTGTTCGCATCGTTTTCGGACCTGTTCCGGTCGGTGGACCTGATGTGCGGAAACCTCGAAACGCCGCTTGCTGGCAGGGAAGCGGGCTTTTCACAGCGAAAGGACAATAAGGGCGCGTTTATATTCAACGCGCCGGATTCCGTGCTGGACGCGCTGAAGGAAAGCGGCGTCGACATGCTCACGACCGCGAACAACCATTGCCTGGATATGGGCGCGGATGCGCTGTACCGTACGATCGAAACGATCCGTGCGGCGGGCTTTATCCAGACCGGCACGTTTCTGAACGCGGAGGATCGTGAAAAGCCCTGCATCGTGGAACTGAACGGGATCAAAATCGGCTTCGTCGCCTCGACAAGGGGGATCAATGCCGGCTCGGCGGGGAAGATGCGCGACGAGGAAAAGCAGATCGCGATCGCGTATCTGCTGAACGGCAGCAAGCTGCATGACGCCGTATTCGAAGACATCCGACGCGTTCGTGAAGCGGGCGCGGAGTTTGTGATCCTGTTTGCGCATTGGGATCACGAGAACGACAATCCGACGGCGGACACGACGCGGCAGTTTGCAAAGCAGCTTCTGGAGGCAGGCGCGGACTGCATCATCGGCTCGCATCCACACCGGATCAAGGACGCGGAATTCGTGACCGTACAGCGCGCAGACGGACCGTATACCGGACTTGTGCTGTACTCGCTCGGCAATTTCAGCGCCAACAACACCTTTGAAAAGATGGTAGGCATGTTTGCCGAGATCACGCTCGAAAAGGATTTCGCCACGGGCAAGGTGACGTTGTGCGACGCTGCCGTACTGCCGACGTTTTCGATCAAGCACGGCGGAGACGCGCCGCATTTTACCGTCGTTCCCGTATACGCGGACACGTCCATGATCACCGGTCTCAAATCGCCGCTGACCGGGTCCGAGATCAAGTCGATCGCGAAAGCCCGGGAGCACGCGTTCAAGCGGTTCGGAAGCCCGAAAGGGGTACGGATCCTGGACGAACCGTAAAACGGAATCAATAAGAAACGCCCGTGACGCGCGTCACGGGCGTTTATCGTTTTTTCAGAACAATCGGACCAGTTCCGAAAAGGCGCAGACGACGGCGTCCGAAGGATCGTCCGCGGGTCGATAGACGGCGGCGGGACCGGTGAGGATGCGCATGGCCTCCCACGAGGGATTTTTCGCTTCGCCGCCGAACGGCATAAAGCCGGTGACAAGCAGCGTTTTCGGTTCCATGATCGTTCCGCCTCTCCTTCGTTTGCTGCCTGTATTCTACCATGCGGCGGGCGTACCGTCAAAGAATTTATTATATTTTTTTGGGAGCGCCCGCACCCGTATACAAACGCGGAATCGTATGTTAAAATGTGGTCGAATAAGGGGTGGAGATCGCCCCCGAAAAGAATAATAACGGAGGATTTGCATTCTTATGACCGCACAGGAAATTATGACGATGATCCGTGAGCAGGACATCAAGATGGTCGACTTCAAGATCGTCGATATCGACGGCCAGTTCCGCCATGTGACCATTCCGGCAGCCAATTTCACCGAGGAAACGCTCAGTAACGGCATCGGCTTCGACGCGTCCAACTACGGCTACGCGGTCGTCGAAAAGAGCGACATGGTCTACATCCCGGATCTCGACACCGCCATGATCGATCCGTTCTGCACCGTCAAGACGCTCACCATGATCGGCAACGCGATGATCATCGACTATCCGCAGAACCGCCCGCTGGCGCAGTATCCGCGCAACATCGTCAACGCCGCCGTGCAGTACATGAAGGACACCGGCATTGCGGACGAAATGAAGATCCTGCCGGAGTTTGAATTCTACCTCTTCGATCAGGTCGGCTGGAAGGTCGATCACAACGCGATCGCGGCGTTCCTCGATGCGGATCAGGCATACTGGAACAGCGAGACCGAAGGCCGCGGCTGTGTCGTCCCGTTCCAGAAGCACTATCACGTCGCAAAGCCGCTCGACAGAACGTATGAGTGCCGCAGCGAGATGTGCATGGAGATCGAAAAGGCGGGCATCCCCGTGAAGTATCACCACCCCGAAGTCGGCGGCGCGGGTCAGTTCGAGATCGAACCGCTCCTCGGCGAAATGACGAAGATGGCGGACGGCAGCATGATGATCAAGTACATCATCAGAAACGTCGCCGAAAAGTTCGGTCTTTCCGCAACGCTGATGCCTAAGCCGGTCTACGGCGAAGCGGGCAGCGGCATGCACGTCCATATGGTGCTCTATAAGAACGGCGAGCCGGTCTTCAGTGATGACAACGGCTATTCGCACCTTTCCAAGGAAGCGCACTGGTTCATGGGCGGACTCTTGAAGCATATCGCGTCGCTCTGCGCGATCACGAACCCGTCGACGAACTCCTTCAAGCGTCTCGTTCCGGGCTTTGAAGCGCCGGTCACCGTGGGCTATGCAACCAGTAACCGCAGCGCGGTCATCCGCATCCCGGCATACGCAAAGACGCCGAAGCTCCGCCGCTTTGAGCTCAGAAATCCGGACGGCACCTGCAACCCGTACTTCTGCTACGCGGCGATTCTGATGGCGGGTCTCGACGGCATCAAGAACCAGATCGACCCGCACGCGAACGGCTGGGGTCCGTACGACATGAACCTCTTCGAGCTGCCGCCGGAGGAGAAGGCGAAGCTGCATCATCTGCCGACGTCGCTCGAGCAGGCGCTCGACGCGCTGGAAGCCGATCACGACTACCTCACCGCGGGCGGCGTGTTCCCGGAGGGGCTGCTCAGTAACTACATCAAGCGCAAACGCGCAGAGTGCCTTGAGCTTAGTAAGATCCCGCATCCGGCAGAGTTTGAGAAGTACTACAACATGTAATCAGGGCCTTGGGGGCAGAGGGGCAGTTCACGTATGAAGAAACCCGCAGACAGCAGCGTACAGCCGGTCGATCTGGTGCGCGCAAAACGGAAAAAGACGATCACGGCGGTGATCTGCCTTCTGTCGATCGTCGCATACTTCGTGGTCTTCGCGATCCCGATGGGCGTCGGCGAGTCGCTGAACACGCTGATGAACACGGCGTATCACGTGCTGATGAACACGGTGTTCTACCTGATGGCGATCGCGGTCATCGCGGGCGCGATCTCGGAGCTTTTAAGTGAGTTCGGCGTGGTCGAGCTCATCAACAAGATCCTGTCGCCGCTGATGAAGCCGCTGTTCGGCATGCCCGGCGCGTCCGCGCTCGGCATCGTGACGACGTACCTTTCCGACAACCCCGCGATCCTGACGCTTGCGAACGACACCAAGTTCCGCCGCTTTTTCAAGGCGTACCAGGTCCCGGCGCTGACGAACCTCGGTACCGCGTTCGGCATGGGGCTCATCGTCACGAGCTCGATGCTCGCGCTGTCCGGCAAGCTCGGCACCGGCGTCGCGTGGGCGGCGCTGTGCGGCAACCTCGCGACGGTGATCGGCGCGATCGTTTCGACGCGGCTGATGCTGTTCTTCATGAAGCGCGCGTTCACCGATCACGAAGCGCCGGCGGTCATCGAGTCGGAAAAGGAGGAGACGGTCGAGGAAGGCGAAAAGCCGAAGGGCTTTCTGCGCGTGCTCTCCGCGCTGATGGACGGCGGCAAAAAGGGCGTCGATCTCGGCCTTGCGATCATCCCGGGCGTGCTCATCATCTGCTCGTTCGTCATGATGCTGACCTACGGCATGCCGGAGGGCGGCTATACCGGCGCGGCGAAGGAGGGCCTCGGCGTGCTGCCGTGGATCGCCGACAAGATCGGATTTCTCTTAAAGCCGCTGTTCGGCTTCTCCAATAACCAGGCGCTGGCGATCCCGGTGACGGCACTCGGCAGCGCAGGCGCGGCGCTTACCATGATCGTCCAGCTTGTCGAGGACGGCGCGGTGAACCTCAATGACATCGCGGTCTTCACGGCGATCTGCATGTGCTGGAGCGGCTATCTTTCGACGCACGTTTCCATGATGGACACCCTGAAGTGCAACCGCTTCACCGGCAAAGCGATCCTCTGCCACACGATCGGCGGCTTATGCGCCGGTGTCGCCGCGCATTGGATGTTCATGCTGATCAACGTGATCTTCCATCTGCAATAACGATCTAAAAACAACAACAGCGGTCCGAAATATCGGACCGCTGTTTTGTACTTGTTTAGCTCAATCCGAATCCGAAACAGATCTCGGGATCCGAAAGGGGGACGGTCGCGCTGTCCTCGACCGGGATCCATTCGCCGTCATTGTCGATTACATTTGCAGTGCACCGGAACGTAACGGTATCGGTGCTTGTATCGACCGAAGCGGTGAGATCAAATTGCGTGACAGCCCACCAGTTATAATGAAACGTACCGATCCGGATCGGCTGCTCGACACCGTCTATATAGAGCAGAAACCCATAAGATGCTTTGTCGCCGCCACGGATGCGAATCCGTGCGCTGCCATTAAGTTGATAGTTGACTCTCGCCTTCTTCAACAGGTATGAATCAGTCGAAGAAATCGATCCTGACTTGAGTGGATATACCTCGCCGTCTACGGTAACTGATACGGTGCCCGTGACGCGATCGCCGAGATAGCAACGATAATAGAGTTGCGGAAGAAATAGTATGCATAAATTGATTAAAAGACCGATCAGCAGAGCAGCGCCGACAAGGATCGACAGAAAAATGAGCAGCGTTTTTTTGCGGGCTTTCCTCGGAGTTTTGACGGGTGCTTCGGAGGCGCTTTCGCCACAGAGCAGCGTATCAATCGAAACGCCGAACACTTCTTTCAAGCGCATCATATTTTCAAGCGTCGGCATCGTTTGGTCTGTTTCCCATTGGCTGACGGTTTGTCGACTGACCAAAAGTCGCTGCCCGAGCTCCTCCTGCGAAAGCCCGAGGTTCTTTCTGTACTGCTGTAACCGTTCTCCGACTGTCATAAATTTCCCTCCCTGTTACGGTTCAATGATACCATGCATCACGAATAAGCGCAAGCACGGCTTGCTTGCATGCTGTCAAGCGCCGCTTGCACCACAATGCCTTCCCCCTTTGGGTGGGGAAGGTGGCGCCGCAGGCGACAGATGAGGGGGAAACAAACACAGCGGTCCGGAAGTTCGGGCCGCTGTGTTTCTTTCATTCGTCTTCCGTGCGTTCGGCGTGGCGATCGAGATACGCCTGCTTCTTTCGCGCGTCCTCGGCTTCCAGAGAGGTATCGTCGCAGACGCCGCCCAAAGATTCGAGATGGTGCCGGATCTCGTGGCGCAAAACGCCGCGCAGGATCTCCTTTGCCTGCGCTTCGTCCGCGTTCGGATAGACCCGATCGAACGATCCCTTGAACAGCGTGATCTGCCGCACGCCGGAATAGACCTGATACACGCCCATGGTATAGAGATCGTTTCCTTTGGCGTAGCCGGGGACCGACGCCGCCTCCGACACGATGACGCCGCCGGAAAGCTCCCGGAAAAATTCGTCCGGCAGCTCGTCCATCAGTTCGAAAACGATTGCTCTGTATACCTCTGTGCTGATCATACGACGATTATACAGGGTTTTTCCGAAAATAGCAACCTCGGCGTTTCCGGGCAGGATTGATTCCCTGCTCATTATGTGTTACAATCATACTGAAGATACGGGCGGAACGGAGGTCGGATATGGAAGAAAAGAAGCACAAGACCGCAAAGAAGGTCGTGGCGGGAGCGGCCGGCGTTGTGACCGCGGCGGGGCTGCTCGTGAATACGGTCGTGACCGATCCCGCAACGCTCTTAAAGCCCGCGGACGGATCCGCGGTCGATCCTTCGCACGTCTGCGTGGTCGACGACGTGGAGCATCGCAGATACGTCGTCGAAACCGACGAATACGAACCGTATACGCTGCGGGAACGTATCTGCCTTCGGATACAATCGCTGCCGCTTCCGGTGCGCGCGCTCGTGCTGCTGCCGCTGTGGGGGATCGGGGAGGTGTTGACCGTGCTGCTGTCCGCGCTGTGGAGTTCGCCGGTCGGACAGTTTTTGCTGCACTTCCTTCTGGAGATCGCGCTGCTTGTCGGACTGTTCGCGCTCGTCTGGAAGCTGCTGTTTCCGCACGTTCCGCTCCGCAAGGTATTCTCCAAGAAGACGTTTCCGTGGCTGATCGTCGGCGCGCTGCTGATCGCCGCGGCGGACGCGCTTTTAGCGTATTACTGGGAACCGTGGAAGGTGTGGCGCATCGTGCTGCTCGCAGCGGTCGGATTCGGCGTGCTGCTCCTTTTGTATCACCGCATCATGGACAAGCTTCCGCTGCCGAAGGCGAGGAAAAGGAAAGTCGAACTGGTCGTGGAATAAGCTTTCGGGACCGCCGCGGGGCGGTCCTTGTTTTTATGAACAAATCCGTATTTTTATTATAGACATCGGAATGATCCTGTGATACAATCATTAAAATGGTTATATGCGGAAAAACGATCCCGCGACCGTGAAAGGAGACCTCATGAAAGTATTCAGACCGATCCTGTCCCTTTTGCTCGTACTGCTTCTGCTCGTCCCGACCCTGCCGGCTTTTGCCGCGACGGATTCGTCGGAGAACGGCAATCAGCGCATCGTCAACAATTCCATCATCATCGACGATGATGCGACCGGCGGCTACGAGGGCGACTACGTCGTGATCTACAACCCCGCGACGTCGTCGTCAACGTCTTACAGTACCGGCACGATGACCGGGCTCATCGAGACGACGATCGAGCCGAACGTAAGCCCGTTCCATATCCAGAACGCATCCGCTCCGGACGAGCGACCCTATAAGATCGACATTGACGGAAAGCTCAGGGAACTGGCGGAATCGACGGAACCCGGGCCGGAGCCGGAGCCGGTCAGAGCCTCCTACAACGTCGGTTCCACAAAATCGTTCACGCTCGTCAACGTGAATACCGGCGGTACCTATTCGCTGCAGTTTGAATGCCTCTATGTCGGCAGCCACTGCTACATCTGGACGCCGACTTCCACGACCGGAACGTATTATCCGTTGGATGAGATCGACTCCAGCTATGCTAAACTCGCCGCGGATGAGTTTGACTCCAAGTTCGATCTCATGCAGTCGTCATTCGGCAACCATACGAACGGCTCTTCCGGCGACGGCAAGCTGCATATGCTGTATTACAACATCGACGACGGATGGAACGGCTCCGGCGGCTATATCGCGGGCTTCTTCTATCAGGGCGATATCAGCAACAACGGCCTGCCCATTCTGAACATTGACACCTACCCCGGTGTTTATTACAAGAACCCCAACAGCGGCAACGTCTATAAGCGGATGGACGATACCTACAACACCATGGTGCACGAGTATCAGCATCTGATCAACTACTCCAATACAAGCCGCATGTCCTCATGGCTGAACGAATGCTTTTCCGCGGCGGCGGAGGAGATCTGCTACCCCGGAAGCTCCGTCGTCGACCGCATCCAGTCCTGGGAGGAGTATTACTACTACGAGAACGAAGACTGGCTGAATCCGCCGAAGGAGTTCATGTACGATTCCGCGAACAGTCTCCATACGGGCTTTTCGATGTATAACTGGAACGACAATCTTGACAGCGACGCGATCCTTGCGCTGTACGCCCAGGTGTCCTTCTTTGCCCAGTATCTGTTCACCCGGTTCGGCAACTCGATCTATCGGCAGATCTCCAATAAATACTCCTCCAGCGAAACGACCGCGATCACCAACGCCACGGGTGTAAGCTGTACGGACCTCGTCCGCGACTTCCGCGTCGCCGTGACCGCGAACGCCGCGCAGAGCCAGTATAACGGCATCTACGGCTTCAAGGTGCAGGACGGCTACGATCCCTCCAAGTTCGATAACGTTGAAAACCCGTGGAGTCTTCTCGGCCCGGTCATCTTCACCGGCTCGAGCTGTTCCATCAAGGGTGGCGGAGCCATTACGGTCAAGCCGAAGAACGGCGTCTATAACCCGCCGTCCGGCGCAAACTCCAACCTGAAGTACATCGGCATCAAGCTCGCGTCCACCTACACGGTCACCGCGGTTTCCAACAACACCGCGTGGGGCACGGTGTCGGTCGACGGCATCAGGATCACCGCGACGCCCGCCACCGGCTACTACGTCTCCGGCTATGAGGTCGTGAGCGGCACCGCGACCGCGACAATCAGCGGGAATATCATCACCGTCTCGCCGGAAAGCGACTGCACCATCCGCGTCATCTTTGCGCCGAAGGCAAGCTATACCGTAAACTTCGTCGCTTCCGGAAGCAGCGAGGGCAGTGAGACTGCCTTTGACGGCGACGCGATCACGCTGCCTTCGTCGGTTTCCGTCAATCCGGACGGCTGGACGTTCTCCGGCTGGACGGACACGGAAATCCCGGACGAAACGACGGAGATACCCGGATATATTGCGCCGGGCGGAAGCTACACCGTGACCGCGGACGCCACGCTGTACGCGCTCTATACCCGCGTTGAGGAAGGCGCAGGCGAAGTCGGATATGAGCTCGTTTCTAACGCGCCGACCGATTGGACCGGCAACTACGTCATCACCTACGGCACCGACATAAACATGTATGTCATGACCGGCGTGACGCCGAGCTCCAACGGCGCGCGGATCGAAAGCGCAAGCAATGCGACCACCTATGCAAACGCTGGCGTTTCGCTTTCCGGCTCCGTGCTCAGCAACGTCGCGAACAGCTACATCTTCAAACTCGCAAAGCACGGCAGCTATTATTCCATCCAGAGCGCTTCCACGAATGCCTACGTCGGCGAGGACTCCTCCTCGTATCTCGCGGGCTACACGAGCTACGCGTCCGGCTACTGTGACTGGACGCCCGGCGCGCTGGACAACGCGAGCAGCGCGACGAACGCCAAAAACGGCGATTATCCGCTTCTCGGCTTCAACAACGGCAGCAATTACTTCTGGTCCGGCAGCACAACGAGCGGCGCGTCCGCGGCAAAGAAAGTTCGCTTCTGGAGAGAGAACAGCGGCGACCTGACCTACTACACGACGGATCCGGTCGTGATCGTCGCGGCACCGGCGTTCAAGACACATGCGCTGGCTTTGGAAGGAAAGATCGGCATATACTTCTTCCTTGACCTTCCGCAGAACGCCGTATACAAATATGAAGGCGTCAACTTCACGATCGGCAGCGTCGACGGCGCACCCGCGTTCGTC
>JAFZIH010000161.1 GCA_017554455.1 Clostridia bacterium
ACAGCGTATCTCCCGGCAACTATACAACGGATAAAGTATTCCTTCTCAGCATCAAAGAGGTTAAAAAGTACTTCTTTATCGACATATATCGTAAATGTCAAGGGACCCCACACTGCTATGCAAAAGGCGCATTTAAACACCTCAATGCCTGTTGGTGGTGGCTGCGTTCACCCGGTACCAGTTCCGCCCGCGCTGCGGATGTCGGCTGTGAGGGGACCGTCGTTGAAGGCGGTGACGATGTCAATCGTCAGATCGCCGTCCGTCCTGCAATGTGGATCAACCTCGGTACAGAGAATTGAAATAGGAGAGACTATTATGGCAGAGAAGAACGTAACGCTTTTTGTCGGGAACGGAGTCAACCGCGCAGACAAAACGGCGATTTCATGGGATGATTTGCTGAAGGAAATCAGCAACGAAGATACAAAGCTTATCTCGGATGAACTTGGCATGACGCTTCGCTACGAGTATATCGACACCGTCGCGGAGGAACGCAGCATCAAGATCAAGCGCGCTGTTGCCGAAAGAACACAGGAAAAGGCAAAGGAGATCATCGGGAAGTTGAATTCGGTTCATAGACAGATCATGGAGCTGCCCATCAAAACCATTTTTACAACCAACTATGATTATTCGCTTGAATTGAGCGTTGATAAACGATTTGTGCCCGTTCAAACGACCAAAGAACGTGTGTACAGCTTTTATAGAAAGCAGCGAATTGCAGATAAAGCAATTTATCATATCCACGGCGAATGCCGATATCCGAATTCCATTTGTTTGGGCTTTGAGCATTATGCGGGAATGCTGGAGAAAATGCGAAGCAGATTGGTGAAGAGTACCGAAACACCTGATAAAACGAGTAAGTTTCATCTACATGATGTATTGACTGGGATCGAACAGGCGGATGAGGCATGGTACTATGATTTCTTTAGAAATAATATCATTTTCCTCGGCTTTGGAGTCGATCCTTCGGAAGAGGATGTATGGTGGCTGATCACATATCGAAGAAAATTGAAAGAGCAATATCCGAACCTGATTCGTAACCGACTGATTTATATCGACACAACACCTATTGGAAAACGTACAAAAGCTGACGAAGCAAAGGAAAAAGTGCTAAATGCAATGGACGTTGAAATACATCGGACAGAAGGTCGGACGTATCGTGAAAAGTATCAAAATGCGATTGCATTTCTTAAAGAAATAACAACAGCGGAGGAACAGCGCAATGTCTAAATTTGTTATCGAATGTCCGCGGTGCGGAAAGTACGCAGAAGCAAAGACCGGATTCTTTGCGAAGAAGAGAATCGAATGTTCGTGCGGGAACGTGATCAATGTTCGTACGGACAAGCTTTCGAGCCGCAAGTGCCCGCATTGCGGCAACGACGTCGTGTTCGATCAGTCGCAGGGCGCGGACGCAAAATGCCCCGTCTGTCATGAGCCGATCAACACGATCGCGGAGCAGGACAAGACCGTCACCTTTACCTGTGCGCAATGCGGCATTGAGCTGCGCGCGGCACGCGGCGCGTCGCACTATGTATGCCCGGTCTGCGACTGCGACAACGACGTGGTCGAGCGTGCGGAGAAGGCGCGCATCAGCAGGGAAGGGCTTGCGAGCATCATCAAGTATGAGGGCGACAACAACACGTTCGTGTGGAAGCACCCGATCGAAGACTTCAACCTCGGCTCGCAGCTGATCGTGCATGAATCGCAGGAGGCGATCTTCTTCAAGGACGGACAGGCGCTCGATCTGTTCGGGCCGGGACGCTATACGCTTGAAACGCAGCAGCTTCCGATGCTCGAGAAGGTCTATAAGCTGCCGACCGATTCCGAGAAGACGTTCCATTCCGAGGTCTACTTCATCAACAAGACCGTGCAGATGGGCATGAAGTGGGGCACGCCGGACAAGGTGCGCTTCATCGATCCCCTGACCGGCACGCCGTTGGAAATCGGCGCAAGCGGCGAAATGAACCTGATGGTCGAGAATTCAAGAAAGCTCCTGGTCAAGCTCGTCGGCACCACAAGCGGCATTGCGTGGGAGGACGGACCGGGCTTCACGAAGTCGCTGCAGGCGTCGTTCCGCCCGATGATCACAAGCGCAGTCAAAGCGAATCTCGGTGCGGTCATCAAGAACAACGAGATCGACATCCTCGAGGTCGATGAAAAGCTCGAGCTGATCTCCGCAAAGCTGCATGAAAAGGTCAACGAGGGCTTTGCGGAATACGGCCTTGCCGTGCCGCAGTTCTACGTGACAAGCGTCGTGCTGCCGGAGAGCGATCCGAACTTCAAGCGCATCCGCGAGCTGCATACGATCGTGCTGCAGACGCGCGTGATCCAGGCGGAAGCGACGGTCAAGACCGTGCAGGCGCAGAGCCAGGCGCAGTACCGTACCGCCGAGGAGCAAAGCAAGGCGGCGATCGAAGCGGCGCGCAGGCAGGCAGAGCTGGAACGTCAGACGACTGAGACTGAGGTCGCGCGGCGTGAAGCTGAGCGCAAGGTGATCGCGGCGCAGGCGGAGGCACAGGCGGCGCGTATGCAGGGTCTGACCGAAGCCGAGATCATGGCGGCTAAGGGCTACAGCCAGAAGGACGTCCTGCAGGCGGAAGTGCAGAAAGCGTATGCGGAAGGCATCGGAAACATGGGTCCCGCAATTTCCGCGGGCGGCGGAGGGAGCAGCATCGTCGGCGATATGCTGGGTCTCGGCGTCGGCATGGCGGCGGCAAGCACGATCGCGCCGCAGATCGGCAGCATGTTCGGCAATATGCAGCCGCAGGGCAACAATCAACCGGCACAGCCCGCAGCGCCCGCGGACGGTTGGGACTGCGTGTGCGGCACGAAGGGCATCACGTTCAAGTTCTGCCCGAACTGCGGCAAGCCGAAACCCGCGCCGGAATCCGGCTGGACCTGCCCGAATTGCGGAAAGCAGGGTATCACGTTCAATTTCTGCCCCGATTGCGGTACGAAGAAGCCGGAAGCGAACAAGGGCTGGGACTGCCCGGACTGCGGCATGAAGAACATCAGCTTTAACTTCTGCCCGAATTGCGGAAAGAAGAAGCCGGAAGCGCCCGCGACGTGGGACTGCCCGGACTGCGGTATGAAAAACATCACATTCAATTTCTGCCCGAACTGCGGGAAAAAGAAGGGAGAATAAGCCATGAAGCTCGAAAAGAAACAGATCCGGGGGATCGCCCTGTTTGCAATCATCCTTGCCGTGTATAACATCCTTGCGTTCGTGATCCCGTTCCCGAAAAACGGCTGCTTTTGGGCGGCGTGGGCGTTCGGACTCGTCGCGATCCTGCTGCAGATCCCGATCCTGTTGCTTGCGTTCCGCAACGGAGAGACCGTCAAAAGCAAGTTCTACGGCTTCCCGATCGCGCGCGTCGGCGTGATTTATCTGATCGCACAGATGGTCGTCACCGTGCTGTTCTTCGCTCTTGCGTTTGTCAACTGCCCCGCGTGGATTCCGGTCGTGCTGTCGGTGCTGGTGCTTGCGGCGACTGCTCTCGGCGTGATCGCCACGGATGCCGCGCGTGATGAGATCGAACGGCAGGAAAAAACCGTCAAGGTCAACACAACCGCCATGCGCACCCTGCAGGCGTCGGTCGCGTCGCTTGCCGACCGCTGCGCTGATCCCGCGCTGAAAAAGTCCGTCGCGGCCCTTGCGGACGAACTGCGCTACGCCGATCCGGTGTCCAATGAAGCGACGGCAGCAGCGGAGCGCACGCTCGAATCGACGCTGTCCGAGCTTGAAAAGGCGATCGTCGCAAACGATGCCGAGACCGCCGCAGCGCTTTGCGCATCCATGAAGAACACGCTTTCCGAACGCAACCGCATCGCAAAGATCGGGAAATAAGGAGCAAAAACATGGCAACCAAACTGCAATGTGAAATCTGCGGCGGGAAGCTTGTCGGCAAAGCAGGCGGCATCTATGAATGCGATTCCTGCGGCATGGAATACGATACCACTTGGGTCAAGGAGAAGATTCAGCAGATCCAGGGCACGGTCAAGGTCGAAGGCACGGTCGAAGTCACCGGCAAGGTGCAAGTGGAAGGCGGCACCGTGCAGGTGGATACCTCTGCCAATAAAGACGCGCTTCTGAAGCGCGCGTTCATGCTGATTCAGGACGGGGAAAAGGAGAAAGCAGACGAGATTTTGGAGCAGGTTCTGAACATCGACCCCGAATGCGGTGAAGCGTACCTTGGCAAACTGATGATTCTGATGAAGGTCAGGACCCGTGATACATTGATCAATTCCAGATGGTTCATTGATCAGGATAAGAACTATAGGAAAGCATGCGAATACGGTTCGCCGGAACTAAAAGCATGGCTTGAGGAAACAGGCAAGAGTATCCGCGTGCGCATAGAGGAAGCGAACAGGCGTGCCAAAGAAAAAGACTGCATGGAAACCTATGAAAAAGCAACGCAGCTTGCCGCGCAAAACACCGTTTCCGCACAGAATGAGGCAGCGAGATTATTCAAGAGGATATCCGCCTATAACGATTCCGAACAACAAATGACGAATTGTCTGGCAAAAGCTGAGGCGTTGAAAGCGGAAAAACGGGATTTTACGATCAAGGCGAACGGGCTGGCAAAACACAGAATTGCAGTTGGGTTTGGACATGTTGTTGCCCTCTGCGCCGATGGATCGGTACTGGCATCCGGGAAGAACTCACACGGTCAATGTGACGTATCGACATGGAGAGACATCACGGCTGTTGCAGCCGGCTGGAACCATACAGTCGGATTGAGGGCCGACGGTACCGTAATCGCCGTCGGCAACAATATCCAGGGACAGTGCAATGTGTCCGCATGGAGAAATATTATCGCCATTGCAGCGGGCGGCTATTTCACCGTTGGACTGAAAAAAGACGGGACGGTCGTCGCAACCGGCGAAGATTCGTCCGGGCAGTGCCATGTGTCCGCATGGAGGAATATTGTCGCCATTGCAGCAGGTGACAATCATACGCTTGGCCTGAAAGAAGACGGAACTGTTCTTGCCGCGGGGGAAAATCACTTTGGACAGTGCAATGTCTCCGGTTGGCATGAAATCGTTTCCGCAGAAGCGGGAAATATGTATTCGATCGGACTTAAAAAGGATCGGACAGTCGTTTCCACCGGACCGGACATAGTTGACTATATCGCAAAACTCACCGAGATCGTATCAATTGCAGCAGGCTGCCATACCGTCTGTTTTCTGAAAACAGACGGAACGGTGGTATCGGAGGCCGGTATCAAGCAACTGGAAAGAGAAGACATCGTAGCGATCGCTGTCGGTCCTCAGGTAAAAGACCCGGTGTATGCAATTACAGAAGACGGTGCGGTCATATGTAAAAGCCCGGACTATCATGTCAGAGATTGGAAGCTGTTCAGCAGTATCGACACCTTGCAGGATAAACTGGAACAAGCGAAAGAACAGCGCAAAAGAATAGAAGAACAGAAAGCCGAACGCCGCAAGCAGGAAGAAGAACAGTGCAGACAGGAAGAGGAGCGGCGCAGAAAGGAAGCGGCGCAGCAACGTCAGGCAGAGCTTGCTCAGAAGCGAAAAGAACTGTCAGAAAAACTTTCATCTGCTGAACAAAGCAAGCAAGCCGCCGAAACCGAGCTTGCAAATCTGAAAGGACTGTTTTCCGGAAAACGCCGCAAGGAACTGGAAGCGCAGATTGCCGAGGATGGCAGAGAGATCGAGCGCCTGAAGGCAGAACTGAAAGCATTACAATAATAGGGAATGAGGGGAAAAGGCATGTCTATTTTCAAATGCAAAATGTGCGGGGGCACGATTGAATTCAACGAGGGCGATACGATCGGCGTGTGCGACAGCTGCGGAACCAAGCAGACGCTGCCGCGGCTGGACAGTGATCGCAAGGCGAATCTGTACGACCGCGCGAATCATTTTCGCCGGAACAACGAGTTCGACAAGGCAATGTCGATCTATGAGAATATCCTGAACGAGGATCAGACTGACGCCGAGGCGTACTGGTCAATCGTGCTGTGCCGCTACGGCATCGAGTACGTCGAGGATCCCGCGACGCATCGGCGCGTGCCCACGGTCAACCGCGCGCAGTTTACCTCGATCTTCGACGACGAGGATTATAAATCCGCGCTGAAAAACGCGGACGTCCTGCAGCGCTCGATCTATGAGGACGAGGCAAAGAGGATCAACGAAATCCAGAAGGGCATTCTGGAGATCTCAGCAAAGGAAGAACCGTTTGACGTGTTCATCTGCTACAAGGAGACCGACACGAACGGCCGCCGCACGCCGGATTCCGTGCTCGCGACCGACCTCTATCATCAGCTGACCAACGAGGGCTTCAAGGTTTTCTTCTCGCGCATCACGCTCGAGGACAAGCTCGGCACGGCATACGAGCCGTACATCTTCGCCGCGCTGAACTCAGCCAAGGCGATGGTCGTCCTCGGCACGAAGCCGGAGCATTTCAACGCCGTCTGGGTCAAAAACGAATGGAGCCGCTATCTCGCGCTGATCAAAGCCGGCGCGAAGAAGACGTTGATCCCCGCCTACCGCGACATGGATCCTTATGATCTGCCGGAGGAGTTTTCGCATCTGCAGGCGCAGGATATGAGCAAGCTCGGCTTTATGCAGGATCTGATCCGCGGCATCAAAAAGATCGTCAGGACGGATGAGCCGAAGCAAACCATCCGCGAAACGGTCATACAGCAATCGGCGCAGAGCAATACCGCGCCGTTGCTTCGCCGCGCCTTTATGTTTCTGGAGGACAGCAACTGGCAGAGCGCCGATGAATACTGCGAGAAGGTTCTCGATCTTGACCCCGAAAACGCGGAAGCATATCTCGGCAAACTGATGGCAGAACTGCGTGTCAGAACACGCGATGCCCTGAAAGACCAGCCGGAGCCGTTCAATGACCGCAACAATTACAAGAAGGCATACCGTTTTGGAGACAAACTGCTCAAGGAGAAACTAACCGGGTTCATTGCATTCATCAATGAACGTAACGAACTCACACGAAAGGAAGGCGTTTATCAAAAGGCGCTTGCTTGGATGGAAGGAAAGGAATATAACAAGGCTGCATCTCTGTTCAATAGTATTTCCAACTATAAAGATGCGGCGATGTTAAGCATAGCATGCGCCGAGAAAGCTGAGGAAGCACGAAAGGCAAGTGTCTACAAGAGTGGCTTATCGGCGATGCAAGAACAAACTGAAGAAGGATACAGCAGAGCAGCAGAGCTGTTTACTAGCATTCCGGATTATTTGGATGCACGTGATTTAACGGCACAGAGTAGAATAATGGCAGAAAACGCACATAAAGATAGTATCTATGAGCGTGCGAATCTTGCGGAGCAAGAGAACCTTGTCCATCGTATACGGTATGCAATTGAAGAATGGGAACAGATTCCAGGATGGAAAGATTCCGACGATAGGATTGTTAAAGCGGAACAAAAGATACAAGATTTAATCCAGAAAGCTGAAATAGAAAGAAAGGAATTAGAACGGAAAGCGGAGATAGACAAAATTCGAAAAGCAAAATATAACCAGTATTTGGAAAAGTATCCTCTCAAAAAAGAAGAAGAGAGCGTTAGTAAGGAACTGGGGAAGGTAAGAAAAACAATTCAAGAAGAAAAGTCAAAGATATCTGACAACAGTCATATTGGTCCATCACTGTTTGGAGGAACCCTTGCATTTGGCGCCATTGTCTTAATACTTGTTGGAATTGGAAAAGCAGGAGAAGATCTCTCCGCTGCAATCACTCTTGTTGCAAGTGGAGCAGTATTATTTGGAGTTCCCGCTTTCTTCTTGCTTCGATGGGTATCATTTCTCAAAAAGCCAAGACCAATGCGAGAATTAGAAAAACAGGAACGGAAGCTTACGAAGAAATATAACGAAATACAGAAACTGCCACCATTTACGGAAGATGATTATTCTAACGAAACATGAGTCCTTTCGTCTGCCCCGTCTGTGGGGGAAAACAGCATATTGTGATCGAGACCGGGCTTGCGGTCTGCGAGGCGTGTCAAAGGACGTTCGACGCCGATCCGGCGGACGTACAGAAGTACGGCGGGATCGTGCGGGACGCGGAGCGCCTGATGCGGCAGAACACCGTCGCGGGGTACGAGGACGCGATCCGGCTGTTTGCTTCGATCCCGTTCGTTTCCGGCGCAAAGGAGAAGCAGGGGGAATGCGAACAGCGGCTGAATGAACTCCGGAACAGGATCGAGCGGCACAGGGCGTTCTTGCACCGCGAGGACGAAAAGAACACCAAGCTCGGGATCATCCTTCTGATCCTGACGCTCCTGTTCGCCGCCGCGGCGATCGCAGGCATTGTGTATCTCGTTATCCTCTGGAGCAAAGGGACGCTCTCACGCCCCGCGGTCATCGTCATCGTTTCCGTCGCCGTCGTCGCCATCGCCCTTGCGCTTTTCGGAAGGTTAAGAAGTGGAAACTGAGCAAAGGTGTATCTTGCCTTTGTACGGAAATCTTGGTATAATATCAAAAGAAAGTGTTGGGGCGCAGAACCGTTCCGACAACAAAACGACAACAGAAAATCAGATAGCGAAACGAAATAGGATAATACAAATACCACAGACACGAGAGCACATATTTCCTAAACATGTTTGTTTAAGTTACGGTCTAACGTGTCGAGTGGGAATGATTTGCAAATTATCCCTGTGCAACCTCGATTAGCGTGAAAAGGGCAAAGAGATTTATCCCAAACAACCGATCAAGCGAACAAACAAAAACCGCTGATCCACGTTTCTGCAGCTGATCTCTACACCCAAACAACCACCCAAACAAGCACGCACTTGTCGGGTAGGATAGAGGATTTGCTCAGGATAATTTAACTGAAAAGATATTGGAAAAAGTCCGAGAATATCGGACTTTTTTGTTGTTTTGGTTGATTGCTTGTTCGGTTGTTGAGAAGTGAAAACAAACGATCAAACACGCAATCAAACAAGAAAAAGAGATTGGAAGACAGGGTGGAAGAAGAGGACGGGGATGGTTTGATGGATGGATTGTTTGGGTGGACTCAGGATAAACGAGTTTGCAAAATTGAGGATAAGTGATGGTACAAAAGGACATGGAGAGATTCCCAAATTCGTGTTTTTGATGGGAAAAACTTGGGAGGTGGTAAGAAAAAAAGTCAGGTAATTAGGGCGTTTTGAGAAAAGCAGTTTTCCCAACTTTTCGGAAGTTGGGAAAACAAACCGCAAAAGTGGGGATTTTGGAGCCAAAAGTGGGAAAAGTTGGGAAACAAACAAGCGAACGATCGAAAGGAGACAACGATGCGAAAGAAAAACTATAAGGGACGCTGCATCAGGAAAACCGCCGGCAAGGCGGAGGGCGTCTGCCGGACATATGATGCGCTTCAGTTTGCGGCGCTGGATATCCTTGATAAAAACGGTGAGATAGCAGAGATCCGCTGTAACGTGGTGCTGGAGGGCTCAGAGTGGGACATGTACACCACGGATTTTCTGTGCAAGACGGTGTCTGGTGATTGGTTGGCGTTTGAGACGTGTTACCGGAAACTCTTGATGCGTCCGCAAACAATGAAGTTGCTTGATGCAAGTCGGAACTACTGGCAAAAGCGAGGTGTGAAATGGGGGCTGATCGTTGATGAAGCGGCTGATGCGTAATGGCAACATCATTTTGAGGGCGCTTGAGAATGCTGGCGAGCAAGTGCTTGTCATCGACTGCTTGAAAAGGACGATGCCTGTGTGGCTGGCAGCTGCAGAGTTGAAGGGCTACACAGAGATATCGGAGGAGGAACTACACGAAGCGACAGGAGAGTATCCATGTGATGCTGAAATGCTCAACCCGGAGCAACGCAAGATTGCTTATCAGCGATATACCATGATTGCTGGGGTTCTTCCATTTCTTGCCGACAAAGATGTTCGGTGTCAAGCAATACGGAATGCAGCGGCGATCCATCAGAAATCGGTGCAAACCATTCGAACCGTGCTGTGGAAGTATTTGGTATTCCAAATCATTGGAGCACTTGCGCCTAATCAACGTAGAAAGGAAGAAGTGCTGACACAGGATCAGAAAAATATGCGTTGGGCGCTCAATAAATTCTTTTATTCTCCGAAGAAGCATTCGATTTCGACAGCATACACCTTGATGCTCAAGGAGAAATACTGCGATAACGATGGACACCTGCTTCCAGAACACCCGTCCATCCATCAATTCCGGTATTTCTATCGGAAGCATAGGAAGGAGCAGACATATCTGATCAGCAGAAATGGGATCAAGGATTATCAGCGAAATAACAGGCCTTTGCTTGGCGATGGGGTACAGGAGTTTGCACCGGCACCGGGAACTGCTATGCTGGACAGTACGATTCTTGATATCTTTCTGGTGGACGACGGCGGCAACCTTATTGGCAGGCCGATCCTTACGGCTGCGGTGGATGCATACAGCAGCATGTGCCTCGGTTATGCTCTGACATTCGAGGGCGGCGTCTATTGCCTCCGATGTTTGATGCAGAGTATCCTCTCAGACAAAGTAAAATGGTGTAAGCAGTTCGGTATTTCGATCCAAAGGCAGGACTGGGACTGCACCGGCGTAATTCCGGGGACAATTGTCACAGACATGGGTGGCGAGTATGTTTCAGAGACGTTTTCCCAGATTGCAGAGCTCGGGGTGACGGATGTTAATCTGCCGGCATTTCGTCCCGAATTGAAAGGGCCGGTTGAAAAGTTCTTTGATTGCATTCAATCCCTGTTCAAACCGCATCTGAAAAGCAAGGGTGTGATCGAACCTAATTTTCAGGAACGCGGTACACATGACTATAGGATGGACGCTTGCTTAACGATCCGACAGCTCGAAGTGATTCTACTCAGATGCATTATCTACTACAATACGCAACGTACGCTACAGTCTTTTCCTTATGACGAAAAGATGCTCTCCGAAAACATCGCACCATACGCCAATACCATCTGGAACTATGGACGGCGAGAACTGCGAGGAACAAACCTAATCCCGGTTACACAGAATCGGTTAATGCTCACATTGCTCCCGAGGACAAAAGCCCGTTTTTCACGATATGGTTTGCTGGCGAATGGGATGCGTTATGCAAACGACGCTTTGAAGGAACGGTAATGAACGGGACACGGATCAAACAAGACCATTTGCATGAGCCGTGTCCCGATATGAGAGGCAGCGCGAGACATAAAGGATTTTTTGGCAAAAAAGTTGCATATTTGTAAAAAATGGTTATTGACAGATCCCGCATAATCGTATATTCTATAAACATAGAGGTAGAACCAATTTATCAAATTCAAAAAGACATCCGACCAATTAGAGGTAACAGCCATGTATTTCTCAAAAATGATAGAAACAGTAGATACTCATACGTTTGGAGAGCCGACAAGAAGCATCATTGCAGGAGTTCCGAAATTGGTCGGGAATACGATTGCGCAAAAAAGAGCTTATTTTGAAAAGCATTATGATTGGATTCGTACGCTTACAATGCTTGAACCGCGCGGAGGCAATGTAATGTCCGGAGCGGTAATTACAGAGCCGTGTCTGGAAGAAGCTGATTACGGCGTTATTTTCATCGATTCCGGCGGATACTTTCCGATGTGCGGGCACAGTACGATCGGTGTTACAACAATGCTTGTGGAGACCGGTATGGTCAAGGCAATCGAGCCATATACAACTGTAAAGCTGGAAACGCCGGCCGGTTTGGTGACTGCGGTTGCACATGTTGTTGATGGGCGTGTAGAAAGTGTGACATTTGAAAATGTTGCCTGTTTTCTTTATAAGAGTGCGGCTTTGGATTTTGAAGAATACGGGTCTGTCGAAGTGGATGTTGCGTACGGAGGAGGAAGCTTTGTACTTGTCCCCGCTGAACCGTTTCATATAGATCTTATCCCCGGGAATCTGCCGAAGATATTGGAATTGTCAGAACGGATTCAGAGAAAAGTAAATGAAAAAATCGGGTTCCAACATCCGGAATTACCGGAAATACAGGGGGTATCCCAGATTCATTGGTATTCAGCACCGCTTGAACGGACCGATGTGGACGCAAGAAGCGCAAATGTCTTTCTTCCCGGCGTAGACAGGTCTCCCTGCGGGACGGGTACTTCCGCAAGAGCTGCGGCTTTGTTTGCAAAAGGATTGTTGAAAGTCGGTGAATCCATTTCTCAGGAGAGCCTGACTGCCGGAAAGTTTACAGCAACAATTCTGCGTCCCATAGAAGTAGGAGGATATAAAGGGGCGATTCCATCACTGACAGGAAGCGCCCACATTACCGGGTTTCATAAATTTGTTGTGGATCCTACAGACCCGTTAACGTACGGCTTTCCGTTTTAAGAGGAGAAGAAGATGGAACGCTTTGGGAAAGGGGTTCGCTATCATGAGGCGATTCGTCACAACGGCATACTGTATCTTTCCGGTGTCACGGCGACAGATGCCGGAGATACAATCAGAACGCAGGCAAGATCGGTCCTTGCAAAAATCGAGGATATGCTGAATAAGTATGGATCCTCGAAAGATTGTATCCTACATGCGGATATATACCTTCGTGATTCCCGCGATGTCGGCGCATTTAATGAAGAATGGGACCGCTGGATTTGTAGGGAAATGTCACCTACTCGTGCCTTAATAGTGACAAAACTGGGTAGGGAACCAATTTTGGTAGAGATTGTAGTCACAGCAGCGTATGATGATCGTATTTGAATGGAAATAGCTCTTGAAAACACAGTAACGATTCTTTTATAATGTATCCGTTGCAGTTCTGTATTCAAAAGAACAAGTATAAGAGGGGCTTGGATAATGACAGGATTTTTAAACGCTGAAAACAGGCATATCAAGGGCATTCTTCAATATATAACAACAAACGGATTTGAAGTGAATGATCGCCTCCCGGCTGAACGTGAGTTGGCGACAAATCTGGGGATCAGCAGAAATTCTTTGCGAGAAGCGATGAAAATTCTGGAAACTCTGGGCGTTGTTGAAATCATCCACGGAAGCGGAACATATCTTCGAAAAACGAACATTGAGCCGGGAGATGACGGGTCAACGTGGCTGGTTATTCATAAGGACGAGATTTTTCAGATGATTACCATACGTGAAGCATTGGATTTGTGTGCGGTCGAGTTGATTCCGGAGGACGACTATCCTTTGGTACGGCAGCAAATGCGGGACAGCATTGCCAAAGTCCGAAAGACAGCGATGACCAACGAAGATATGCTGCAGCACGATCTGGAGTTTCACAACATCGTACGAAAAGCGGCGGGTAACGATATCCTGCTTAAAATCTGCGTGAGTCTTACCGGAAACATCTACGATGAGCGAAAAGTACTGTTTGATAATGAAAAGAGAGTGAGGCAGTCTATCGAAGAACATAACCGCATCGCCAATGCGTTCGGCTCGATGGACGTGAATGAAGTGAAGCAAGCGTATGTTGCGCATTTTGCAAGCACAAGAGCAAGTATTGAGAGCGCAGGGACCGATCTCGGACGATCATAACTTCTCCAGGACAGCGACATTGCAATAATCTGCGGAAATCGAATCTTGGATTTTTATCGTCAAAAGAGGTCCTACCACTTATATAATACAAGGAGGAATAAAAATGTATCAACAATTGACCGGACTGCAGCGTGAAATGATGAAAAAGTATGAAATGGATGCGCTTGTGACGATGTCTCCAGAGAACATCACGTATCTGACGGGTACGTCTGTCCCGACGCAGATCAGCGTGCGTCAGAGAGAGGTTGCGCATATCCTTACGATGGATTGCGATCCGGAAGTGATCATCGTGAACATCGAGGAACCGCTGATGCGTTTGCAGGGCTGGATTCCGGGCGACAAAATAACTTCATACAATGAATTCACACAAAAACCGATGATGCTTACAATCGAGACGCTGAAAAGAATGGGCGTTGAGAATAAGCGCATCGGTTTTGAGCTTTCGTATGTTCCGGCTACCGATCTCTTTATGTTGCACAGGGAGCTTCCGAACGCAGAACTTGTAAATGCGGACGAGCTGTATGAAGAAATGCGGATGATCAAGCTGCCGTTCGAATTGCAACGCATTCGCGAATTCGGTTCGCAAGTGGAGGATGTCATATACGGCGTATTCGGCAGCGCAAAAGCCGGTATGACGGAAAAGGAGCTCCAGAACATGCTGGTAAATGGCTTCAACAGAATCGGGGGAGACAAACTGAACATTCCGGTCGTCGCTTCCGGCGAAAGAAGCATCCTGTTGAACGGTGCGGCGACAGACCGCGTGTTGAGAAAGGGAGATCTGGTGCGAATTGACCTGATCGGATTGAAGAACAATTATCAATGCGACTGCTGCCGCACGGCGGTCGTCGGCGATCCGGACCCCATTCATCTGAATATCTGGGAAAAGGTCGTTCAGTCACATGACGATGCGATTGCGAAGATTCGTCCGGGCGTCGGCAGCAAAGTGATCTACGATAGCTTTCGCGACCAGTTTATAAAATGGGGATTTGATCCGGTCGCCTTCGTCGGTCACGGTCTCGGGCTGTCGCTGCACGAGGAACCGTACATCAATCCGTACAAGAACACGCTGTTGCAGGAGAACATGGTCCTTTGCGTGGAGCCGATCGTTACACTCGACGGATGCCGCGGATATCAGTTGGAAAATGAGGTGCTTGTAACAAAGGACGGGCATCAGATGATCACCGGAACGAAGGAGAAATACGACTACAGCAAGCTTGCGGTCATCGAGGCGTAACGAACGGAGAACGGTTTATGAAAATTACAGATTTTGCTTGTTATGAAGTGAGTATTCCGACGAGACGCCGTCACACGTGGGCTTCCAGCACGGCCGACGTCGGACAGGGATGGTTTATTCTGAAGGTCTTTACCGACGAAGGGATCGTCGGATATGGAGAAGCGACCGCAATGGGCGAATGGGGAGGAGATTTTTCTCGCTATTATGGAGAAACGGCATCCACTTGTGCAGTTGTCATTCGGGAGAATATTTTTCCAGCGATTGTCGGAAGCGATCCCTTTGACATTGATCTGATCCATCACAAAATGGATGCGGCCATTCGGGGGCATAATTATGCCAAGGCCGCCGTGGATATTGCATTATACGATATCATGGGAAAGAAAACAGGAATGCCGGTTTATAAGCTCTTGGGAGGAAAGCATCGTGACAGAATTCCCCTTGCGCATAGCTTAGGCGTGGTGATGGATATGGATGCCGCCGTCGACGAAGCGAAGAAAGCGGTCGACGAGGGGATCGGAACGATCAAAATGAAGGGCGGTCTGGATCTGCCGCGCGACGTGGAGCTGATGAAGCGGCTCCGTGAAGCCGTCGGTCCAAACGTCAACATCCTCGTCGACGCGAATCAGGGTTATCCATCTCCTAAAGAGGCGATCAAATGGGGGACGGAAATGAATCGATATAACCTGCAGTACCTTGAACAGCCGGTGGAAGGAATTATGCAGATGCAGCAGATTACGGAACTGCTGCAATGCCCGGTCTGCGCAGATGAAAGCTGCTGGACCGTTGCGGACGCGCTGGATATCGTGCGCCTGCGGGCAGCGGATTATGTTTCGATCTATGTGTCAAAAGCCGGTGGCCTGTACCCCGCCCGAACCATTGCAAGCATCTGCGAGAATGCAAAAATACGCTGCAATGTAAACGGATCCGGTGAGTTTGGCGTCGGCAATGCGGCAAATCTTCATATGGCTTGCAGCGCGAAGAATATCGATCTCGCATCCGTTTTCCCTGTGACGCATGTGGAAGGATATCCGGAGCAAACGAAGGTCGCAGCGCATTGGTATAAAGACGATATTATCAAGGAACCATTTCGATATGAAGACGGATGCCTGATCGTTCCGAACGGTCCGGGACTGGGCGTTGAAATTGACGAAGACAAACTGAAGAAATACGGAAAAGAAATCTGATCGGCGGAAAGGAGGATTATTGTGCTTGGAGATATTTTCCAAAATCTCGGAGCGGGATTTGCCAACGTGTTCAATATCAGTACATTACTTCTGATGTGTGCAGGAATCCTGCTTGGCATTATTGCGGGAGCGATACCGGGATTGGGTTCCGTGTTGGTAATGGGTATTACGCTTCCCCTTACCTACAATATGAGCGCTTCCAATGCTATTCTGTTTCTGGTGGCGATTTTTAAGGGAGCGACGATGGGCGGAAGTTTCTCCTCGGTTTTGCTGAACGTGCCCGGAACGGCATCGGCTGCAGCGACCGCGCTCGACGGGTTCCCGCTTGCGGCGAAAGGCCAGAGCCGAAAAGCGCTGCATGCGTCTATATTCGGTTCCGGACTTGGCGATCTGCTCTCAGATGTCGTGTTGATTTTCGGCGTTGCGACACTTGCTCGGGCGGCCTTAAAGCTGGGATCTCCCGAAAAGTTTCTGATTCTGTTGCTTGCATTGGTCCTGGCGGCGATGCTCGTCGGCAAGAATCCATTCAAAGGGATCATATCGATTTGCCTCGGACTGCTTCTCGGCACCGTCGGTCTGGATACGACGACCGGATTGCCGCGCTTGGGCGTGATTCCCGTTCTCGGAAAACTGGAGGGATTGGATTCCACGGCAATTCTGGTCGGTTTGCTCGCTCTTTCCGAGATCATTACCGGCGTCGCCTCCATCCGCAAGGACTCTTTGGCGGGAAAGACGAAAAAACCGATGGAGATTCTGGGTGAAGGGCTCACTATGCGGGATTGCAGAGAATCCTCCAAAGCATTTTTCAGCGGAACCGTCATCGGGACGCTCTTTGGGATCTTGCCCGGGCTCGGGTCTTCCGCGGCTGCGTTCGCAAGCTACGCATTCAATAAACTGGCGTATGGAGGAAAGACAAAGAGCGGGGTGAAATTCGGTGAAGGCGCGGTCCCGGGCGTTATCGCATGTGAAAGCGCCAACAGCGCAGTATCCGGCGCGAATCTGATCCCGCTGCTGACGCTCGGAATACCGGGAGACGCGGCAGCCGCGCTTCTGCTGGCGGCCTTTATGATCCATGGCATCGCGCCGGGACCCGGCATTGTCACGCAGCAGGCGACGATCATCTATACCATTTTCGCAGGATTCATCGTTGCGAACTTTTTGAATATCGCGCTGGGATTGCTTGTATCCAGACCGATCGCACTTGTTCTTCGCAGCAAGCTCAGCATCGTGTATCCGATCGTTACGATCATCTGTCTTGCAGGCATCTATTCGATCAACGGTCGAATGCTGGACGTAGGCATTTTCATTGCCATGGGCGCGCTCGGCTATCTGCTGAAGAAATGCGATATCCCGCTGGCGCCTGCGGCGATTGGTTTTATTCTTGCCCGGAATCTGGAGCAATATTTCCGACAGTCCATGTCTGTTTCGCAGGGGTCACTGAGCATTTTCTGGAGTAGCACGGCATGCAAGGTAATTCTTGGAATCCTCGTAGCGTTCATCGTATGGATGGTGATCACAACGATCCGGAACAGCCGAAAAGCGAAAAAGGAGGCTGCAAATGCGAATGGTTAAAAAACTCAAAGCAGACTTTTTTGTCGGCGCAGGCGCGCTTCTGTTTGGCGTGATCAATACATTTATCATCATTCCGAAGACGATCCGCGTCGTCAAAAACCCGCTGATGGTCAATCTTGAGATTGTGCAGAACGGGCGAGTGCTTCCCTATGTGTATTCCGGGCTGATCATTGTCTGCGGACTGGCTTTGATCCTGTCTCAGCTATTGAAAAAGAATGCGTCCACAGAGGAAAATGAGCAGAGCAAGCTCGCAGAACTGAAAAGCGAAATCGTACCGTCCGCAATCTATACGGTGATCATCATTCTGTTTGCGGTACTGGTTCCGCTGATCGGCTTTATTCCGGTCGCGATAGTGTGTACGTTCGCGTTGACCTGGCTGTACGGCTACAAAAAGCTTTACGTTACAATTCCTGTTTCCGTACTTTTGCCGATTGCGATCTATTTCCTTCTGACGAAGCTGCTGTATGTGCGTTTCTGACGCAAATGAACAATGAAATTTCACGTTATGTGAAAAAATAAAAAGAAAGAAAGGACAATACTATGAAAAAACTGATCTCTTTGGCTCTGGCAATTTGCCTGATGTGCCTGATGTTTGCCTGCGGCACGTCAGGAAAGACAGCGGAAACCAACGGCACGTATCCCTCCAAACCGATCACCATCATCGCGCCCGCAAAGCCCGGCGGCGGATATGACTCGCTTTCCCGCGCAGTTGCATCCATGGCCGGCAACTATCTCGGACAGGTGATTGTCGTTGAAAATGTACCCGGCGCATCCTATACACTCGGTACTGCGCAAGCGTGCAATTCGGATCCTGACGGGTACACCTTGGTTCTTTGTACGAACAAGCAGTTCTCCAGCACGCCTTTAGCGATGGAGGTCGAATATGATACGCTGAACGGCGTGGAATACTTCGGCTGCATGGCGGAGGTCAGATGGGTTTGGGGCTGCAACGGAAAGCTCTTTGAAAGGATCGGCGTTTCGGATACCAACGGCTTTCTGGAGTATGTGAAGGCGCATCCCGGCGAGATCAAGGCAGGTTCGATCTCGATCCCCACGGCAATGATGTTCCAACAGCTTTCCGACGCGGGATATCAGTTTGCCGTCACCTCCTATGAGGATGCAGCTTCCATGGCAGTTGCGATCGCGAACGGCGAGGTGGATTGTGGATTCTCCGCTGCTTCTGCGCAGAATGCTCTGCGTGAATCCGGCGACATCTACTTCCTGATGGAGATTCCGGGCATCGACGGTGCGGAACCGCTTGCCGAAGGCGTCGGAACGGCAAATACCGACTATCCGGAAATTGCGGAGATTCTCGGTTCCACCGCATATCAATGGTATATCCTTGCGGGACCGAAGGGAATGCCGCAGGAGACCATTGATGCGATCAACGCCTTTGTGAAAGCCATTTCGGAGGACGCCGGCTTCCAGGCGATGGTGACCAAACTCGGTATGGCAAACGCGTATCATTCCGCTGAGGAAGTGACCGAAAGTGTTATTTCGGAGTACAACGCAACAAAAGAGTATTACGGACAATAAAAGGAAGCAAGTATGAAAGACTTTAACAGTGATACGAAAGGTATTACAAGAGAAAACGCAAAGGGCTTCGAGGAGCTGATGATAGCCCGCCACGGAAAGCCGCAGGCTCCGGAAGTCGTGAAGTATATGTATGCTCCGATTCTTCCCCCGGAGAAAGAGACGTTCTTCGGGCATAATAAATGCAATCTTGCCCAGGCGATTATGCTGATGGAAGAAAAATTGCTTTCCCGGAAGGATGCCGCAGGCATTTGCAAAGTGTGTCTCAAAATTGATGAACTCGGTCCGGACCGGTTTCCTTTTGACCCGAAACTGGGTATGGCGTTCTTCAATTATGAGTCTTATATGACGGACATTCTCGGACATGATGTGGCAGGTCGTTTGCATATCGGAAGAAGCCGTATCGATTATAATACTGCTTCTGCCCGGATATCCGTACGAGAAAATCTGAGGAAGCTGTTGTTCAAGTTGCTGGATTTTCGTAAAACGCTGATTGAGATCGCAGACGCCAACAAGGATACACTCATGCCGGGGTATACACACATGCAGTCCGCTCAGCCGACGACGTATGCGGAATATCTTCTGAGTCTGTCCGGTGCGCTCAAGAGGAGCTATGATCGCCTATTGTTTGCCTACAATCAGCATAATATTTCGCCTTTGGGCAGCGCTGCAACTGCAGGAACGGCATGGCCTCTGAACAGGGAGCGGTTGGCGGATCTGCTTGGATTCAAGGGCGTTATGGAGAACGATCATGATGCAGGTCAGCAGTATGACAACCTTCTGGCAATAACCGGCGCAACCAATACGCTAATGAGCACGATGAATCGTTTCTGCACGGATCTGTATATCTGGTGCTCGAACGAGTTTAATCTGGTGGAGCTGGACGGTGCATTTGCAGGCACATCCAGTATTATGCCGCAGAAAAAGAACCCGTATCCAATTGAAGTTGCCATCGGTCGCGCAGGAGAAGTATCCGGCTTTTATATTGCCATGCTGAACACTTTGGTCGGCGGCACAAGCGGATTCCCGATCATGCGATATGCCGGGGAGCCCTATTGCAACAAATCAATGCAATATGCATGGGATGTGCTGGATATGATGGAACCGGTCATGAAGACGCTGATTCTCAAAAAGGATCGCATGGAAGAACTGGCAGGAGATTACTTCGCGCAGTCTGTTGAACTGGCAGACGTGATAACCAGAAAAACCGGGTTGGCGTTCCGCTATTCTCATTTGATCCTGGGCAACATCGTCAAATACTGCTATGCGAACGGACTCAAACCGAAAGATGTGGATCTTGCAATGGTGAAGATGATTGCCGATGCGGAAGGACACGATATCTCTGGTTTAACGGAAGAAGACGTAAAAGAAGCAATGGACTGCCGTCATTTCATCGAGTCGCGTGACAAGATCGGAGGGCCCGCACCGTCAAGCACAGCGAAGCAGGTGGAACATCAGAATGCTGATCTGCAGAAGGATTCCGATGAGCTCAAAGCAGAACAAAAGCGGATTGACGCGTGCAACGGCGAACTCTACGGCATTGCCAGGGAACTGGCGGCAGAATGCGAAATCCCAGTGTAATTCATTGTCGGGATTCCCTCCTGATAAAAGCTGTGTTTTGATTGCGACCGGAATGCAGCGAACAGTAAGAGCCAATGCCCTGTTTTCGGTATTGGCTCTTTGTTTTTTATCTTAGGGTAAACTTAATTGATTGTATGTCGAAATCATTTCTGAAGCCGACACCTGCAAAATGGAGTACATCATTCGCTTGAACGGTTTACAGGCAATGACGGTATTGTCAGGAAAAGGTTTACAGATCGAATCGGAACGTGTATAATATAAACAGAGGTATCCAACAGTGTCATTATTCTGTTATCAGCATTGATAACAAAATGATAACAGAAGCGATGATAGGCGGGATAATATGGATATATCAAATAATCAAAGGAGCCACAGATAGGACGGATCATAATTCCTAAACAAATCCGGTTAACCCCTGTCGAGTGGGAATAAGCGAACGCGCGGTGTTCGCAGTAATGATTGCCTTCGGCAAGTCAGCAGTTTAGAGTTTACAGCTTGAAAAAAGGCGATCATATCATCACGTTCGCAACAGCGAACTTAAAACGCTAAACTGATATTCGATAACCGTACATGATCAGACTGTTCGACATCAATGAAGATAACTGGATGGATGTCCGCTCGCTGGCCGTGGAAGGATCCCAGACGGGCTTTCTGGACAGCACGGTCGGGATCCTTGCGAGAGGGTACGTCTATCGCGCATGCCGCGCACGCGTCATCGGGATCGCCGACGACGAGACGGTGATCGGCGCAGCGCTCGTCCGGGATCTGGACGAAGAACCCGCCTGCTACGATCTGCAGCAGTTTATGATCGATCGACGGTATCAGGGGAAAGGATACGGCACGGAAGCGCTGCGCATGATTCTCAAAGAACTCGAAGCGGAACGGAAATACGATTGTGTCGAGGTCTGCGTGAAAAAGAACGACACTGCGGCGCTGCGAGTCTATGAGAAGGTCGGATTTGCCGATACCGGCTATATCGATCCGGACGTGCCGGACAGTTTCAATCTGACATACGTTTTTCGGTAAAAAGAGCAAAAGCCCTTCGCCTGTGCGAAGGGCTTTCTTTTTATTCGAGATGCAGCGTCGCTGCCTGACTTTGCGGCTCGGGCGAATCCCTAAAGCCCATGGATCGGTACAGCGCGATCGCCGGATTGTTGCCGACATCGACGATCAGCATCATGCGCTTCGGGCGGTTTGCTTCGATCGCCTTATATAGAAGCTTTCGGCCCCAGCCCCTTCTGCGGCAGTCCTCACGGACCAGAAAGTCGAACGGTTCGTTCTCCTCGTTGTTTTTGGTCACGTCGATATAGCCGACGACAGTCCCGCCGTCCACCGCAAGGAAGACGCGGAACATGTCCGGCGCTTTCAGGATCCGTTCACCTGTCCAGTAGAGATCCGTGGCGTGCAGGGCGACGTACTGATCCGCATACGCGGGGGACAGCGGCTCGATCCCGGTCGTGTCGACGGCGGGCGGCTCCTCGGTCAGGACCATTTTGAACTGTTCGGAGTCGACGGCCGCGCCTCTGTTTGCGAGCATTTTCAGGATCGCGGGATTCTTCGGATTGAACACGAAGTCAACCTGATACCCCGGATAATGCGCTTGAAGCCAGTCGGCGATCTCCTCATAGGCGGCGGGGGAACGCGAAAGCCCCACGAGCATTTCGATATACTGTTCGTCCTCCACGACCAGAAACACGAACAGCCCGGTCATTTCGTCATCGGAAAACACGCCCAACGGAACCTGACCCGGGCTTTGTATCGCACTGATCAGATTCTTTTCGATCTGTTCCTTCGTCTGGAGCATCGGCTCTCCGAAGGAGGGATCCCGGTTGATCTCGTCGATAAACGCCCAATAGGGCTCGAATGTCGTAAGCTCTCGTATCATTTCTTCTTTCTCGTCCTTTGCGTTTATTGCAGCAGAAGAAACCCCGCAAATCAAGCCGTGCGGGCAGATCGGCAAAGCGGCGAAAACAGGGACGTTTTCAAATTATATATAGGATCAATCCGACGATTTCTATTGCCAAACGATCGCCTGTTTTTGTATAATATAAAAAATACGAAAAGGATGCGCTTTTCCGACAGAACCAGAAAGGGGAACCCGAAAACCATGGCGAAAAGAAACAGACTGCTCTCCCTGCTCGTGGCGGCATTGATGCTGCTTTCGACCGTGATGACCGGCGTCGCGCCCGTGTTTGCGGACGATACCGATGAGCCGGTCGATCCCGCCGGCGCAACCGAACCGGAGGAGCTCGACCCGGACCTCGACACCGACGGCGACGGCGTTCCCGACGTAAAGGAACTTGTGTTCGGCTCCGATCCGGAGAATCCCGATACCGACGGCGACGGGCTTTCCGATTATGACGAGCTGTACGTGTACTTTACGGCGGCGGGCGATGCCGATTCCGACGGCGACGGGCTCTCCGACTGTGATGAGATTTTCGCATATGGCACCGATCCCCTGAAAGGCGATACCGATTCGGACGGACTTTCGGATGCGGATGAGCTGCGCTTCGGCACGGATCCGTTGAATCAGGACGGTGACGGCGACGGCATTTTTGACGGCGACGAATATTTGCTCGGCACGGATCCGAACGCGTACGACGATCTTTCCGGCGTGTATCAATGGCTCGGCAGCGATCGGCTCGACAGCGAGCTTCAAAACGACAATGCCGCGGTCCCGACGATCGAGGGCTATGCGCCGTTCGTGCTGTACCGCGAAGCGGTCGTGATGCACTACGGTGTGGAATCGTTCCGGAAAAACCCGGCGCTGATCGGCAAGCCGGTCGAGATCCGCATGCCCGCGGGCGGCGATCTCGTTCTGCGGTTTACCGTAAAGAGCAAGGCGGAGGAGATCGCGATCTTCCGCATGAACGAGAACGGCACGGTCCGGCTCAAGGCGGAACGGAACGGAAGCGAATATACCGTTGCGCTGACCGAAAACGGCGTGTATTACGCCGCGGATATGCACAAGCTCAACGCGCTTCTGGGCTTTGGAAGTGAAGGTCTCAAGAACGCTCCGGCGAATTCGTATCTTTTAGAGGATTTCCGTTACGTCACGCTGAGCGCGCCTCTCTCGGAGGGCAGCGGCGTCGATACCGACGGCGACGGCATCCCGGACTGCGAGGAGATCACCGGGCAGTATAGTATCGACCTCGGCAACGGCTATACGGCGACGGTCTACGGATACGTTTCCGACCCGACGCTTGTTGACTCCGATTTCGACGGCATCGAGGACACCCGCGACGCGCTGCCGAGAAGCAATACCTTCTCCGGTCAGTACAAGAGCGGCGATTTCACGATCAACCTGTCGTATACGATGAACTATCAGAACTTCTTCGGCGACAACAAGACGTACAATTCGGAGATCGCGAGCTTCTCGGTCTGGGCGGCGCAGCTTGCCTATGACAACGGCGACGACATGAGCTATACGCCGAACGAGACGCTCTATGACAGCGACGGCAGCACGATTACGACCGTTCACCGCATCGATGCGCTCATGCGCGCGCACGGCATGGAGAACGTCATCGATTATCAGCTCGAAAACGGCTATTTTGCAAGCGATATCAGCTTGGGCGCGTACCCCGACGACGACATCACCGAGGTCTTCTTCGGTCACCATAAGGAGACCGTGGGCGACGAGAGCGTCGAGGTCATCTCCGTCTTCGTACGCGGCACGAACGGAACCGTCAAGGAGTGGAGCTCGAACTTCGATATCGGTAATCTGCACCGCTATCTCGAAGAGTACGACGCCCCTGAGACGAAGTCCCTCCGCAAGCTGAACGGCGACTGGAACCGAAAGACCAATCACCGCGGCTTCGATGTCTGCGCGACGCGCATCTATCGCGCGCTTGCGACCTATATGAACACCTACGTGGATCCGGAGGCGACGCCGGTTTTCTGGCTTTCCGGTCACTCCCGCGGCGCGGCGATCGCCAACATCGTCAGTTCGACCTATGTTGACGAGGGTGAAAAGGTCTTTGCCTATACCTACGCGTCTCCGAACACCACCGCGAACACCGAAGCGTCGGCGGAGAAGTACGACTGCATCTTCAATCTCGTCAACGGCGACGATTTCGTTCCGATGCTGCCGATGCCCGAATGGGGCTTCACCCGCTACGGCAGGACCGCGACGCTGTACGCGCATAACGCGAGCAGCAGCCAGCGCAGCAGCATCCTCAATTCGACGTCGTACACATACTCGGATGACCTTCAGACGCTTGTCAACAAGTTCGTCGTGATGACTGAGAACACTGCGGGTGGCAACGACGGATGGCGCGACGTGTACGTTTACCATTGCCTCGGCGGTACGGATACGGATCACGACGAAGTGCATGAGCATGCGGGCGAAACGATAGGGGAGTTCCGTACCGGATCCAGAAGAGACTTCGGCACGGACAGCAACTGGAATGACTACGACGAGCATACCAAAAAATACAGCTATTGTGTCAAAGACAAAGACGGCGGCTTCCTTGGCCTCGGTAATAAGTGGTCCTGCTGCCAGACGCCCGCTTACGCCATGCAGATTCTTGCGATCACGATGGGACAAATCGATGAGACGCTGCTGAGCTGGAATAATATAACGCTTCTATATAATTTTTTGTCTTCCTATAAGCTCGCTACCCGATTCGACTTTGATAAGGACAGTTTGATCACCGACTACGCCACGAAGATCGCCGATCCGCACTACATGGAGAACTACTATCTGATCCAGACGGCGCTGCTTGAGAATCCGGATTCCGCGTTCAATACGAACGATTCGCTCTATACGGATTCGAACCACCGTCCGGTGCACGAGCACCAGTATGAGATTGTGGAAATCAAGCAGGAGCCGACCTGCACCGAGGAGGGCGTCGGCCATGCGGTTTGCCATTGCAGCGCGATCAACCCCGACTGGTACGACGACGAGATCAAGGAGGTCAAACTCCCGGCGCTCGGACACGACTGGGGCACGCCCGCGTGGACGTGGGACGGCGTGAGCGCTGCGACCGCGACCTTCACCTGCGTAAACGACAATTCGCATGTTGAGACCCGCAGCACGACGGACATCGTCCGCACTGAGAACGGCGACACGGCGGTCTATACCGCAACGGTCGAGTTCGAGGGCGAGACCTATACCGGAACCAAGACCGTCGAGATCGGCTACTATCTGATCGGCAGCATGACGAACTGGGAGGTTGACGAGACCTATCGCTTTACGGAAAACGCCGCGGTACAGGGTGAGTATCTTCTGAACACAACGCTTGCGGTCGGCGCAGAGATCAAGGTGGTCCGCGCCGAGGGCACGAAGAAGCTGACCTGGTATCCGGGCGGCAATAACTACCCGGTCGATTACCTGCACTCCGGCAGCGTGAACGTGTACTTCCGTCCGGCAGGCAGTTACTGGAATGACTTTCACGAGGGCGGCTTCTTCTACATCTCCCGTCTGAAAACCGTAGAGGTGGTCACCGACGGCCACGGCACGGCAAGCGTCGATCCGGCGTCGCCCGACGTCACCGCAACGGTCACACTCACGGCAACGCCGAACGACGGCTATCACTATGCCTATACCGAGATCTATCGGCGTACCGGCGCGGGAGAAAACGATCTTGCGCAAATTGAACTCGGCGCACTCGGCTGGAACGACACGTATAAAACCTTCACGATGCCCGACTGTGACATCGTGATCAAGGTCTATTTCGCGCAGAATGTGGTCGTCGCGGCCCCGGCGTTCAAGACACATGCGCTGGCTTTGGAAGGAAAGATCGGCATATACTTCTTCCTTGACCTTCCGCAGAACGCCGTATACAAATATGAAGGCGTCAACTTCACGATCGGCAGCGTCGACGGCGCACCCGCGTTCGTC
>JAFZIH010000162.1 GCA_017554455.1 Clostridia bacterium
CGGAGCTTGCGGCGAATGAACCGAACTATATCAACTCGCTGCGCAGCAGATATTATCCTGTCAGCGTTTCGAGCCGAGCCTTTTCCGCGACTGAGAAGCAGTGGCTCTCCGGGCACGACAAGCTGCGTGTAGGTTATCTGAATCACTATCTGCCATACAGTGACACGGACGATTCGGGGGATGTGACCGGGATCGTCAGAGATGTCGTTCCGAGAATGCTGGAGGAGCTCGGGATCAGTCACATCTCCGTTTCTTTTATCGGCTACGACAGCTACGACGGGATGATCTCCGCTCTGAGCGACGGAGAGATCGATACGGCCTTTCCCGTTGGCGGCGGCCTATATTATTCCGAGGAAAGCGGCATTTTCCAGTCCGCACCCGTTGTATCTGCCGCCACGGAGCTGGTTCACCGCGGAGAATATACGGAGGAAACGACAGCTCATTTTGCGGTCAATGAGAACAACCGCATGCAGTACTACTTTGTGCTGACCCATTATCCGGATGCCGAGATCACGTTCTATCCCTCGATCGACGACTGCCTGCAGGCGGTCAGCGAAGGCAGTGTGGGCTGCACCACCTTGAATGGACTGAGAGCAAACGATATCCTGCGCAACAGCCGTTACAGCAGCCTTAACATGCTCCAGACGACGCATGACGACGACAGATGCTTCGGCGTTCAGATCGGTGACGCAGGATTGCTGCGTCTTCTTAACCGTGGGATCAACGTGCTGGGCTCCGATTACGCGCAGAATCTGGCGTTTCGCTATACGGATCAGTTGTATTCCTATTCCGTATGGGACATGATCCAAAACAACATGGCGCTCTTTGGCAGCGCTATCCTCGGCATCGCCGCTTTGATCATCCTGTTTCTCGTTCGCGACGCCAGAAGATCCAGGCGGGAGATCCAAAACAAGGAAAACGCCCGGGTCGAACTGGAAAAGGCGAATACGGAGCTGGCCGAGAGCCAGACGGCGAAGCAGCGCGAGCTGGAGGAACGGCTTGCGCTGCAAGGGGAATTGCTGGAGCAGCAATCACGCCGGGAGCAGCAGGACAAGATGATCACCGCTCTGGCGTCGGATTATCGCTGCGTATATCACGTTGATCTGGATCGTGACGATGCCGTCTGTTATCGGGAAGATCCCACGGACTCCGAGCAGACGAAAGAAGGGATCCACTTTCCGTATCATGAACGCTTTGTCTGGTATGCAGAGCATTGTGTCGCGGAGAACTTCCGCGAAGGTTTCCTGCGCTTCATCGATCCCGAGAACATACGGTCGGCTCTATCGAACGAACTGATCATTGCCTATCGGTATCTCGCCCAGAGAAACGGGAAAGAGTATTATGAAATGATCCGTATGGCGGGCGTGCGCCACGCGGAGAATCGCGACGACAATATCGTGCATGCAGTGGGCCTCGGCCTGACCGTCATCGACGAGGAAATGCGGGAGTCGATGGCAAAAAACCAGGCGCTGGCGGAGGCGCTCAGCGCAGCCGAGGAAGCAAATAAAGCCAAGACGGCATTCCTGTCCAACATGAGCCATGAGATCCGCACGCCCATGAACGCGATCATCGGTCTGAACAATATCGCGATGAACGATCCCACGGCAAGCGATAAGGTCAAGGAATACCTGACCAAGATCGGCGAATCCGCCCAGCATTTGCGGGGGATCATCAACGATATCCTGGACATGAGCCGCATCGAATCCGGCCGCATGACCATCAAGAAAGAGGAATTCTCCTTTGCCAGGGCGCTGGAGCAGGTTAACACGATCGTCAGCGGCCAGTGCCGGGACAAGGGTCTCGCTTACGACTGCCGCATCACCGGGAATGTGGACGATACCTACGTCGGCGACGCCATGAAGCTCAAGCAGGTGATGATCAACATTCTCGGCAACGCGGTCAAATTCACCCCGGAGGGCGGAACGGTCCGCTTCGTGATCGAGGAGGGGCCGCGCTATGAA
>JAFZIH010000163.1 GCA_017554455.1 Clostridia bacterium
GAGTTCGATCGGGCTGAACGCGGTCGTGCGCATCTGGATCATCGTGTACGCCGCGGCCTCGACGCCGTTTTCATCGACGCCGATGTAGGATTCCTGGATGACGCTGTCGATGCAGCAAGGCGCATCGGACATGCCGGAAAAGTCCGCTGCGGGCGTGAAGCTCAGGTGCAGTCCGAGCGCGGAAAGCACCTCGGTAAGCTCCATTTTGTCCTGAAACTTGAACTTCGGGATCTTTAAGCTCACGTCGTATTTCACGTCGTACCCTTGGTGCAGGAGCTTTTCGATCGCGTCGGGCGTGCCGAGCAGTTTATCGAGGTTCACGCCCTCGTCCGGCAGCACAAACGTCACGTAGCCGACGCAGTTCAGATAAACGCGGTACGCCATCCAGCCGTCGCCGAAGCGCACGGAGGAATTCCGGTCGAACCGATGCATAAAGCTTGCGGTCACGTCGCCCGTGTACGTGTGGAACGTGTCGCGTTCGGTGGCTGCGGGGTCAAACCTTTCGCTCCAGCCGTCCTTCAGATAGATCGTATTGATCAGAACGGCGAGCGTCGACGGATCGAAAGGCAGCGCACTCGGATCCACGTTGATCTTGCCGCGGGTGTGCTTGTTGATCCAGTCCGCGATCTGCTTTGCGGCGGATTCCGTGCCGAATTCCACGACGTTTGCTTCGGACCGGTACGTCTCGGCAAGCGTGCCGAGGTATTCCGGTCGGAACGAGACCGGAATACCGCCGATCGATTCCGCCATCCAGAGCGAGTTGTGGAAATTGAGCGTGCTGCGCTCGGCGTCAAGAGACAGCGTTTCGAGCATGCCGCCGCAGACCCCGTTCAATTCTTTGAGGTCCTTGCAGCCGAGAAGCTTCAACAGCTCCGCCTGTGTGTCGCCTTTTGCGCCTTCCGCGACCATTGCAAGCGCGAGGTAGACGCTGATCGGCGAAAGGTTCTGATTCTTCGTTCCGGAAAGGATCGAGGCGGAAAGCAGGTTTGCAAAATCCGCGTAGCCGGTTACGGTCATTTCTGTGCCCTCCGTTTCGGAGATCGGCGGGATCGGGTCGGTGAGGTCGATCGGCTCAGGTACGATATTCTCATCCGTCGCTTCCGGTTCGGACGCCGCTTCCGGTTCCGGTGTCGCTTCCGGTTCCGGCGTCGCTTCCGCTTCGGGCGTCGCTTCCGGTTCGGGCGTCGCTTCCGCTTCCGGTGCTTCGACCGGGTCGGAAGGCGCGTCCGTCGGGACTTCCGTTTCGGGGATCGGTCTGTCCACGGTGCATGCCGCCGCGGTGAGCAGCATCAGTCCTGCGAGTATCATGCAAAGCAAGCGTTTCATAAGCGTTGCTCCTTTCCTGTTTTGCAAATAATACCGCTTAGCCCTCGGTTTGGTTGCATGCAGGACGGCATTGCCCGTCGACGGTGCGATAGAGCGCGTCCGCGCGCGCCGTCACGTCGTCGTAGATCGCCTTCGCGCGGGCATAGAGATCGTTTACGAACGCCTCGTCCGAAAGCGACTGCAGATTGATGCAGACGTTCAGCCACGCGCCGCGCGCTGCGGTCTGAACTGCCGCTGCGCCCACGCCGAAATCGCTTGCGCAGTTCGGATTGATGCGTCCCGCGAGCTTTTCGAGCACGGCGACGGTATGCGCGCAAAGCGTGAGCGTATGGAACGGCATGTTCGCCGCTTCCTTGGTCGTTTCCTCCATCGCGGCGCGGCGGATCGCCTTCTGCTCGTCGGTGTCCTTCGGAAGATGCATCGCCTCGAACAGCTTGTTGAACGCGATCGTATCGTCGTCGATCGCCTTGCGGAACTGCTCGATCAGCGGTTCGCCGACCGTCTTTGCGGCTTCGGCGTTGTTCCAATGGTCGGCATACTTTTTCTTGCCGATGGTGAGGTTCGCGGTCATAACGGCAAGCGATGCGCCGCATGCGCCGAACAGCGCGGCAACGGAACCGCCGCCGGGAGCGGGGGCGTTGCTCGCAAGAATGTCCGTAAACTCGGTTACGGTAAGGTCGGTCAAACGTTCCATAGGTTCTCCTTTCCTGTCATGCGCACGCCGCGTTTGAAGACCGCGACTGCGCGATTGGTTCCGTAGCGGTAGATGAGCCGGTCAAGGTTTTCGGTGTCCCAGACGACGAGATCCGCCTGCTTGCCGGGCTCCAAGGTGCCGAGCCGGTCCGCCATGCCGATCGCCGCCGCGCCGTTTATGGTCGCCGCGGTCAGCATTTCCGAGGGGGTCAGCCGTCCGTAGAGACAGCCCGCCGTCATGGCAAACGGCAGCGAGAGGTTCGGCGAGGAGCCGGGGTTCATGTCGGTTGCGACCGCAACGGGCACGCCCGCGTCGATCATGCCGCGAAAATCGCCGTACGGCTTTTTGAGGTAAAACGACGTTGCGGGGAGCATGACCGCGATCACGCCGCCGTCACGCAGCGCCTTGATGCCTTCTTCGCCGGTTTCACTCAAATGATCGCAGCTCACCGCGCCGACGCGCGCCGCAGCCTGCGTTCCGCCGATCTCCCTGATCTCGTCGGCGTGCAGCTTCGGGACGAGCCCAAAGCGCTTGCCTGCGTTGAGGATGCGTTCGGATTCCTCCGCGGTGAACACGCCGTCGTCGCAGAACGCGTCGCAGAAGTCCGCAAGCCCTTCCTCGGCGATCGCGGGGATCATCTCGCTGCAGAGCTGATCGACGTACGCTTCGCGCGTCATTCCCTCCGGGAACGCGTGCGCGCCCAAGAACGTCGCCGCGACGTCGCCGAATTCCTCTTTCATGCGGCGCACCACGCGGAGCTGCTTTTTCTCCGTTTCGAGATCGAGCCCGTAGCCGCTTTTGATCTCGACCGCAGTCGTGCCGTACACGAGCATTTCGAGGAACAGCCCGCGCGTCTTTTTATACAGTTCGTCCTCGCTCGCCTTTCGCGTTTCGCGTACGGTGGAGAGGATACCGCCGCCCGCCGCGAGGATCTCGAGATAGGTTTTTCCGGCGAGCTTCATGGCAAGCTCGTGTTCGCGCCAGCCGCCGAACACCAGATGCGTGTGGCAGTCGACAAGCCCCGCCGTGACGAGCTTTCCGCGGCAGTCGATCGTTTCGTCGGCCTTCGGCGCTTTGCCCGTTCCGAGCGCGGCAATCACGCCGTCCTCTTCCAAAAGCCACGCGTTATGAAGCGTAAGGAGTTCGCCCTGCGCTTTGCCCTTGACCGCCGTCGTGCCGGTCGCCGTTTTCAGTTCACCGATGTTTTTGAATACGCGTTTCACAGAAGGTGGCACTCCAATACCTGTTTGAACGGATCGAACTTTTCGATCTGCAGATAGTAATCCGCCGCGTCGACGAACGCCATCATGGGCGCGAGACCGATGATCTCGGTGCCGACGACGTGCACGCCGTAGCGCGCCGCCTCGAAGCGGACGAACTCCAAGACGCGATAGAGCGGCGTCTGCTTATAGTCGCACATGTTGATCGAGACCTGCGCAATGTTGCGCTCCTCGAGCATGACGCCGAGCGCCTTGACCGCGCGGAAACCGCCGTCCTTTTCGCGGATGATCTTTGCGATCTTCTTTGCGATCGACACGTCGGAGGTGTCGAGGTTGATGTTGAACGCGATCAAGGGCTGACGCGCGCCGACGGCGACGACGCCCGCGGACGGATGGATGCGGTTGCCGCCGA
>JAFZIH010000164.1 GCA_017554455.1 Clostridia bacterium
CGGACGCGCCGCACGTCGTCGGTCTTTTCAAACCTTCCGCTTTGTTTTACACGCGGCTCCTCGAGCATCAGTCTGCAATGCCGCTGTTCGGCGTTCGCCTCGCTGAACACGCCGTGCAGGAGCGTGATGACGGCCCATCCCGAAAGGATCGACGTCCCGATCGTCAGCGGCAGCATGACACGCATGTTGCGGCGCGTTGCGAACACGCAGAACAGGATGCAGGCAATAAGTCCCAGCGCACCGATGATCAGCATGACGATCAGCGCGCGCTTCCGTTTCCCTTTTGCCGGGATCAGCATCTCCCAATGATATAATTCCGTTCGTTCCATAGCAAAGACAGTATATCATGTTTTTCGGCATAAGGAAAGAGCATCCTTGACAAACGTATGAAAAAAATATACGATTATAAAAAAGGATGCAAAGGGAGATGAGATCTTTGAAAGCCATTCTGAAATCCGCTTTTACGCTGCTGCTCGCGGCGGTACTGCTGCTCGCCATCGGCTGTAAACAAACGTCTGTGCCGGAACCGGCTGTCGATACGCCTGCCGGGACCGAAGCCCCGCAGGAAACCGAAGCGCCGCAGGAGACCGAGGCCCCGCCCGCAGAGGAGATCGCAATCACCGATCCGAATCTGCTCGGCGCTTCCCCCGCGCCCGACAACGCCCGCGTGTTCTATGAGATCTTCGTGGGCTCGTTCTCCGACTCGAACGGCGACGGGATCGGCGACCTCCGCGGCATCATCAACCGCATGGATTATCTGAACGACGGCGATCCGGATTCCGGCAAATCGCTCGGTATCGAGGGCATCTGGCTGACGCCGGTCTTTGCCTCCCCTTCCTATCATAAATATGACGTTGCGGACTACTACGCGATCGACGAGGACTTCGGCACGCAGGCGGACCTCGACGATCTGATCGCGGCCTGTCACGCGCGCGGCGTCAAGCTGATCCTCGACCTGCCGATCAACCACACGGCGAGGATCAACGAGTGGTTCAAAAACTTCACACGCGCACACCGCGACGAAGACCCGACCAATCCGTATTACGACTGGTACTGCTACTACACGCAGGGCGAGAATGCGCCGGCGGGGCGCACGTTCTCTGCGCTCTCCGGCACGAATATCTACTATGAATGCAACTTTGACGGCGGCATGCCGGAGCTGAACTTCGATAACCCTGCGGTGCGCGAGGAGGTATTGAAGGTCGCGCGCTACTATCTCGACCGCGGCGTCGACGGCTTCCGCTTCGACGCGGCGAAATACGTGTACTTTGGTGATCACGACGCAAGCGTTGCGTTCTGGGAGGAATACCTCAACACCCTGCGCGCCGATTATCCCGACATGTACACGGTCGCGGAGGTCTGGGACGGCGACGGCATCACCGATCGCTATTACCCCGCCACGAACTGCTTCAACTTCACCGTCTCGCAGGCGGAGGGCATGATCGCCCTCGCCGCCAAGAAGGGCGACGCAGGCAAGTACGCAAAGTACGTGGAAAACTACCTTGCCTCGATCGCGAACACGAATCCGGACGCGATGTACGTTCCGTTCATCGCAAACCATGACACGGACCGCGCGGCGGGCTATCTGCCGACGCTGAACGGCTTTGCGCAGATGGCGGCGAACCTTAATATCCTCGGACCCGGCTCGCCGTTTATCTACTACGGCGAGGAGATCGGTCTTCGCGGCTCGCGCGGCGGCGCGAACACCGACGCAAACCGCCGACTCGCGATGCTCTGGGGCGACGGCGACACCGTCAAGGACCCGACCGGTACGACCTACAGCGCCGCGAATCAGATCCAGAACGGTGTGAACAAGCAGATCACGGACGAAAACTCGCTCTATACCTATTACAAAAAGCTGATCATGATCCGCAGGGCGAACCCGGCGATCGCGCGCGGAGAGTATCACGCGGTTTCGGTCAATGGCACGACCGTCGGCGGCTTCACCTCGACCTATGAGGGCAAGACCGTGCTTGTGCTGCATAACCCGAGCGGTTCAAAGCAAACCATCGACGTCTCGCAATTCGGTGATTTTACGGAGCTTCGCGCGTTCATCGGCATGGAGGACGCAATGCTTTCCGGCACGACCCTGACCCTCGGCGCGCAGACGAGCGCCGTGCTCGGATAATCTCCTTCCCAAAATACACGAACCGTCCCGAAGACCGGGACGGTTCGTTTTTTTCGCGCGGCATTGGGGAGAGGAATTTACCTGCGCGAAACCGATATATCCTGCATGAATAAGGTTCTGCGCCGCCCGCCCGGGAACAGGTGAAAGGAGCGGGCGGCGCGTCTTCCGGAGGGACGCTGTTCTTTTCTCTTCGTCTTCATCATACACTTGAAATTCGTCCAAAACGTCACAGAAATGTCATAGAGTTGTAACCGAGTTGTAAAAGATCGCTTCCTGTCGGCAAAAAATTGTTTTTTTCCGCTTTATGGGACAGATCGCATGCGATACTGACCGTGCAAAGCCGGAAAGGAGGAAACCGACATGGCAAAGAAAACGGACGGCAAGCTGAAGATCCTGTACGTGAAAGATATTCTGGAAGACGCATACGGCAGCGGACGAACGGTCTCGATGCGCGAGATCCTCGGAAAGCTCAGTGAACGCGGCATTTCCGCCGAGCGCAAGAGCGTGTCGGACGATATCCGACTGCTTCGGCAGTACGGACTCCCCGTCTTTTGCATCCGACGCGGAAAAGCGACAGTCTACACGCTGAAAAAAACGCCCTGACCCGTGGACAACGGACGGAAAATGCGGTATACTGTAACGGAAATCAAGCAAAGGAGTATCATCATGCAGGCAAGAAAAGATATGGATCCGAAATTCCAATGGGACTTTACGCACATGTACGCAAGCGACGAAGCGTGGGAAGAAGCGCTGAACGCGCTGGTCAAGGACCTCGACCGGATCGACGCGGTCGAAGGCACGCTCGGCACGTCCCGTGAAGCGTTCAAGGCGGGAATCGACACCATTTACGAGCTCGCTCAGCGGATCGAAAAGCTCTATATCTACGCGAATCTGCACCGCTGCGCGGACGGCTCCGACCCGAAGCATCAGGAGATGGACGGCAAGGCGATCAGCGCGTACGTACAGTTCCAGACGAAGGTCGCGTTTATGGAGCCGGAGATCCTCAGTATCCCCGAGGAAAAGCTAAATGCGTTCCTCGCGCCGGAGGAGATGAAGACGTATCGGCATATGATCGAGGACATGACCCGATCCCGCGCACACACGCTCGACGCGCAGCGCGAGCGCATGCTGGCGATGCTGGGCGATGCCGCACAGGCGCCGAGTGACGCGTATGAAATGCTCACGAACGTCGATTTGGAGCTGCCGAAGATCCATGACGCCGAGGGCAACGAAGTCCAGCTGACCTCCGGCAACTTCGGCGTATATCGCGAAAGCCCGGTAAGAGCCGTCCGCGAAGAGGCGTTCAACGCCATGTTCGGAACCTATAAGAAGTACATCAATACGTTTGCGGCGCTCTACGGCGGCAGCGTCAAGCAGGATCAGTTCATGGCGGACGTCCGCAACTATGCGAGCGCGTGCGAAGCGGCGCTGTCCCGCAACAACGTCCCCGTCTCCGTCTACGACAGTCTCATAGAGGCGGTCCACGAGAGCTTGCCGACGATGCGTGAATACCTCGAACTGCGCAAGGAAGCGCTCGGGCTCGAAAAGATCGACATGTTCGACCTCTACTGCCCGATGGTGAAGGACGTGGAATTCAAGGTCCCGTTCGAGGAAGCAAAAAAGATGGTCAAGGCCGCGACGCTCCCGCTTGGCGAAGGATATCAGAAGCTGCTCGACAAGGCGTATTCCGAGAACTGGATGGACGTCTATGAGAACAAAGGCAAGCGCGGTGGCGCGTTCTCCTGCGGCGTTTACGGCGTGCATCCCTACGTGCTTCTGAACTACACCGACGCGCTCGACGACGCCTTTACCACCGCGCACGAGCTCGGTCACGCGATGCACTCCTATAAGTCCGACAACACGCAGGACTATCTGAACCACGACTACTGCATCTTTGTCGCGGAGGTCGCCTCGACCGTCAACGAAGTGCTGCTCACCAAATATCTCCTGAAGACCGAGACCGACAAGGCGCGCCGCGCGTACGTGCTGAACCACTTCCTCGAGGGCTTCCGCACGACGCTGTTCCGTCAGACGCTGTTTGCGGAATTTGAGCGCAAGGCGCATGAGGCATATCAGAACGGTGAACCGCTGACCGCCGAAAAGCTGACGTCGATCTATCGCTCGCTCGTCGAGCTCTACTACGAAGGCGCCGAGGTGCCGGAGAACATCGCCTACGAATGGGCGTTCATCCCGCACTTCTACACCGCGTACTATGTGTTCCAGTACGCGACGGGCTTCAGCTCCGCCGTCGCGATCGCGTCGCACATCACGGAAACCGGCGACGCCGAGGGCTACCTTAAGTTCCTCACCACCGGCGGCAGCGACTATCCGCTGAACGAGCTGAAGATCGCGGGCGTCGACCTCACGAGCCCGCAGCCGGTCAAGGACGCGCTGAAGGTCTTCGGCGATTGCGTCCGCGAACTCCGCGAGCTTCTGAAGGAGCTGTAAGAAAGGAGTCTTTGGTATGAAGCGGAAATGCCTGATCGTCTTTCTGCTTGCCGCGGTTCTGCTGCTGTTGATCGGCTGCGCGAAAGCCGATCCGCTGAAAGGCGCGTGGGTCCCGGAAACTTCTTTTGTGTATCAGACAGCGGATCGTTATCAGCAGGAACCCCTGACGGTGTTCTCGGTCTGGTCGTTTGACGGAAACGGAAACGGTACCAGAACAACCTATGCCGACGGCGTTTCGGAAACGGTCTCGTTTTCGTATAAGAGCTTTCGCGACGAAGGAAGCTTCCCCGACACGGACTGTCTGCTGCTGAATGGAGAGACGCAGATCCCGTATTCCTTCATCGGCGATGCGCTCGTGCTCAATATCACGGACGACAGCGGCATCCGCCACAGACTGGAGTTTCGCCGCATCTCCGATTAAAACGCCTTATCCAAAAAGGAACCATAAAGCGGTTCCTTTTTTCCATGCTTGCGGCGGATTCCGTACCGTGCTATAATAAGGAGTATGAAACAGCATTCCATTCTGAAATCGATCCTGTTGCTTTTGCTCGCGTGCGTACTGCTCGCGTGCGGAACGAGCACGCAGCCGACTGCGGTCTCCGAAACGCCTGCGCCGATCGAAACGCCGACGCTTGTGGAAGAAACGGAGATCGTCGCAGAGACGGTGGAAACGCCTGTCATCACGGAAGTCCCGCTGCCGACGCTGCCGCCCACGCCTTCCCCGACCCCGGAGCCGACGCCTACGCCGGAGCCCACGCCGAGCCCGACGCCGCTGCCGCTTTCCGGGGTGATCATCGGGATCGACCCGGGACATCAGCGAGTGTACGATCCGAGACCGGAACCCGTTGCGCCCGGATCGCATCAGACCAAGGAAAAGGTCGCCGGAGGCTGCAGGGGCGTAAAAAGCGGCGTTTATGAGTACGAGGTCGTGCTGAACGTCGGGCTCAAACTGCGCGATCTTCTGGAAGAACAGGGCGCGACGGTCGTCATGACGCACGACACGCTGGACGTGAACATCTCCAACGCGGAACGCTCGCAGGTCTTCAACGAGGCGAACGTCGACCTCGGGATCCGCCTGCACTGCAACAAATCCGACAAGCGTGAAACGCGCGGCGCGTTCATGCTGGTGCCGACCGAAAACCGTACGAAGTATTACGATTACAACGTCGCTGCGGCGAAAACCGTTTTGGCGGCGTATCTTGCCGAAACCGGACTGCCGATGCGCGGTAAGGACGGCATGACCTATCGATACGATCAGACCGGCTTCAACTGGTGCACGCGTCCGATCATCAACATCGAGATGGGGCATCTTTCTAACCCCGACGACGACGCGCTCCTGTCCACGGACGCGTTTCAGCAGACGATGGCGCAGGGGCTCTGCAACGGCATCGTGCAGTTTTTCTCCGAATACGGCCGTCCCGCAGACTGAACGCAGCGTAAAACGCGCTCTTCCAAGCCGGAAGAGCGCGTTTCTTTTTGTCTTTTTTATCAGAAAACCGGATTCTGTTCGAGCACGCGGGCAAGGCGCTCCATGCCTTCCCTGTCCGCTTCGGTAAAGCGCGAAAGCGACGGGCTGTCGAGATCGAGCACACCGATCACCGCGCCTTGTGCATGCAGCGGCACGACAAGCTCCGAGCGCGATGCGGAATCGCAGGCGATGTGACCCTGAAAAGCATGTACATCCGGAACGAGCTGTGAGCGATCCTCCCGCACGGCCGCGCCGCAGACCCCGCGCGAAACCGGGATCTCGATGCAGGCGGGCTTGCCCTGAAAGGGACCGAGCACGAGCGTTTCGCCTTCCAGCAGATAGAATCCCGCCCAGTTCAGATCTTCGAGCGTGTCGAAAATCAGCGCGGATACGTTCGCAAGGTTCGCGATGCGATGGGGAATTCCGTTCGTCAGCGCGTCCGCCTGTGCGATCAGAGCTTCATAATCGGTCATCGTTTTCTCCTCCCTTACGGTTTCCGGATCCCGTTGTGCACCGTCGGCGTGTCGACGTCCGGGATCTGTTCACTGTAGCCGAACAGCAGCGCATCGAACCAGTTGCGTTGTACGTCGTCGGTGTTCGGTCCGCGATGCTTGTTCAGCGTCTCTCCCATAAAGACCATGCCGGCAGAGCTGCCGCCGTCCATATTGAACGCCACAGTACAACCGCGGTCGATAAAGAGCTGCGCGAAGAATTCCAGCGAGATGCTTTCGGAATACCCTCTCTGCCGTCCGTCCGAAACGATCGCGACCCAATGTCCCGGCTCAACCATGCCGATGCCGCAGCGCGGGTTCGGAGATGCGTTGCGATGTGTGTAAACGGATCCGCAGATCTCGCCGTTTTCCACGAGGATCGGCCCGAAGGCGTACGTGTCGCGTACGCCGCGATCCATAAGCTGCCTTGCCGTGAACGTGCCGGGATGCAGCACTTCAAGCGTCATATCGGGCAGGATCGCCAGCGTTTCCGCGCGCCCGTAATCGCTGTAAAACACGCCTTTCCGGATCAGGCATCCCTTCAGCTCCTTCTCTTCAAAAGCCAGATTGTCGCCGGTGATCGCAAACACCGCCTTTTCAAGACGCGCGTACTTCCACGGCTGCTTATGATCTGCGATCAGGCCTGAGCGATAACTCGACCAATCGCGCATGCGAATGTCTGCGACGTAATAGACAAGCGGCTTCCTGCCGTCCACGGTCGTGTTTACCTGCACGGCGTCGATCGAAAGCACGCGGCTCTTGTACCACCAATGCCCGTTTTCAAAATCCAGATCGTATTCCTCGCCGTCGCCGGACAAAAAGTACGCGTCGTTCGGATCCGGGATCGGCGTGGGCGTCGGTTCCGGGGTCGGTTCCGGCGTCGGTTCCGGGGTCGGTTCCGGCGTCGGTTCCGGGGTCGGTTCCTGGGTCGCTTCCGGTGTCGGTTCCGGTGTCGGTTCCGGCGTAGGTTCGGGCGTCGGCGCCTCCGTCGGCGCTTCCGTCGGTATCGCTTCGGAGACGGGCGCTGTCTGTCTTTCGCGCGTCAGCAGGAAGGAGATCAGAAGCCCCGCAAGCAATGGGATCAGCAGAAGCAGCAGAAGTGCGTGTTTTTTCGTTTTACGCAGCAGCAGCAAAAGCACGACGGCAAGCGTGACGCCGAGCAGGGCGGGCAGCAGCGTGAGAAACGAGACGCCTCTGATCTGCGATCCCGTCGGCGCAGGCGCGGCTTCGGGGATCTCCGGCGCGGGCGTTTCGATCATGACCGGCTCTTCGATCACGACCGGCGCCTCGGTGGGCGCAGCCGTCGGCATCGGCGTGGGGACCTCGGTCGGCGCGGGCGTCGGCGTCGGCGCCGGAGTGGGTGCTTCGGTCGGCGCAGGCGTCGGCTCGCGGTATTCCGCAAAGGACGACGTCGAAAGGTGTTCCAACAGATCATCGGCGGCCTTATCCTCACCGACGGAACTTGCGCTCAGCGTGAAGCGTACCGGATCGGGCTGCGTTCTATGATACACGCGATCCTCGGCATAGATCGTTCCGAGGTGCGCAGCAAGCGCGTTCGCCGTGACTCCGTCGTACGCGTAGAGCGGTACGTTCAGCGAAACCGTCGTCCCGCTTTCAGCGGTCAGCGTATAAACCTTTTTAACGGCGAACGGTGTGGAATCGGGATACCTTTTTGCGTCGGCGGCGTATTCGGCGGCGGTCAATACTGTCCGTGCGATCACGCTGTCGGCATATCGGGTCTGTTTCTTTTCCGGATTGAGCGTCAGCACCAGCTTCGGCTGCATCGTCCGGATCGTCGAGGTCAGAAACGCCAGCAGTTCGTTTTCGCTGCCGAGCGCGTTATAAACGCCGTTGTCGCCCTGTGCGTCCGTCTTTCTGCCCTGACGGAACACCGGCTCGCGCCGTACGCCCATGCCGTGCAGCACTTCCATGCACTGATGCGTGCGGTATCCGTCCGCGGCGGTCATGTACACGACCTGCACGGACAGACCGTGCTCGCCCGCAAGCATCGCGAACAGACCGCCGAACAGATCCAGCTCGTCGCCCGGCTCGTTCAGTACGGCAAGCACGTCCGCCGTATCGCCGCGATCCGAAAAAGGCGGGACGAACGTTTCGCTGCAAGCGTACCATTCGCAGATGCGCGCCTGTCCGTTCTCCACACGCAGCTCGACTGCGGACAGCGATCCATAGTCAAGCGGGATCAAAAGATGATGATCGGCTGTCGCGAACTTTTCCGTACCGAGTTTTTTCCCGTGCGCGTCCAGATATGCGAGCGTAAACGCGCCGGGGCACTCGTAAAAGTCAAAATACAGCGCGGCGGGCGTACCCCCTTCGATCTGCATGCGCAGCGTCTCTCCGCGTTGGATCGTCACGGTCGTGCCCGCATCGCCGTCGGAAAGATGCCCGAGATACGACTGCACCTCGTTGGGTCCTGAAAAGGTGCACGCAAGCGTACCGGACGGCGCGGCGGTTTGTTCCGCAACCGTGACGGCAGGCAGGAGCAGCAGCAGGGATAACAGCAGCAAAAGGCAGCAGCGAACATGTTTCATAATGTTTTTGACCTGAATCCGATTTTTCGATTTTTTATTAATATATCACACGGATCGCGGAAAGTCAATTTGGACCGGTATCCCGCGGCGGCGGACAGGTACTTGCAAATCGGAGGCGATATGATATAATTCGGATATACGGGACACAAGGTCCCTGAACAAAACAGCAAGGAGAAACCAGCAAATGAAACGTTTTCTGATTGTAATGTCGGCATTGCTTCTGATCGCAGGCACGTTCGCGTGCGGCGGCAAGGGCGCCGGAAACACGACGCCGGAGCAGCAGCCCGTCGCCAACGCAGAAACAGCTCCCGCGCCTGCCGCGGACACTGCTTCCGTGCCCACCGACGCGCCGATGCAGCCCACCGAAGAACCCGCTCCCGAGCCCGAACCGGCATTCGCTTCCGGCAAATACGTCCTGACGGCGTATCAGGTCGGTGAAACCGTGATCGAAGGTGAGACGCTCTCTGCTTCAGGCATGGATCGTTCGACGCTCACCTTAAACACGGACCGCACCGGCTCGCTGGTTCTAATGGATGAAACGTACGAGATCGGCTGGACCGACGACGGAAGCGTCACATTCTCCGGCGTACCGCTTTACAGCATGTCACAGGCGGACGACAATGCTATCTCACTCCGGATGGGCGATGCGATCATGATCTTCCGTCCCGAAGACGCGGCACCCGCAGGAACCGTCGTTGAAGCGCCCGCCGAAACCGAAGCGCCTGCAGAGCCGGACGTGACCGAAGCGCCGGTCGTGACCGAAGCGCCCGTTGTAACCGAAGCGCCCGCATCGAGCGGAGAAGCATCCTTCCCCGGCGCGCCGTACGGCGATAGTGACGGCGTCGTAGATCGCGCGACGCTTGCGGGATTCTACCGCTGGATGCACGATCTGCCCTCGGATTTCCTGTACGTGATGACGTTCGACGAACTCAGCGCGGCAGTCGGCAAGCAGGGCTTTGACAAGCGGAACAACGACGGCAAAACGCATGCCGCGTATTGGACGGACGGCGATAAATCCTACGTTACCGTGACCTTCAAGAACAAGGGCGACGATACCTACGCCTGTACCTCCATCTCGATCAGCGGTATAATGAGCGACGAGTACAACGTGGCGGACGTCTCCGGCTTCCCGAAGATCGCGTCCAGCACGCCCGCGGGTACGAACCCGACCGAGAAGCAGATATTTGAAACAAAGGTCGGCTTCTCCGGTCCGAAGGTGAACGTCACCGCCGACGTCCCGACAAAGAACTGGTATCCGAACGTAAGAAGCAGCAGTATCTATATCTACTGCGCGCCGAACGCGGAACGCGCGGACAGAAGCCATTCCTATTTCAGCATTGAGTGCAAGGAATCCCTCGACAAGATCAACTTCTATCAGGACAAGTTCGAAAATCTTGCCGAGATCGCGCCGCGCACGATCGGCGGGATCGAGATGCCGGGGCGTACGTACCACTACATCGGCATGGACTGGATCGAATATTACGGCGAGGTCTCCGAGGGCGTCTGGGTCAGCATCAAGCTGACGGGCGTGGATCTCAGTGAAGGCACCGAGACCGAAGCGATCCTCATGAGCATGACATTCGCCCTGCAATAAACCGGGATGTAAAAACACCGCTGCTCTTCGCAGCGGTGTTTTATTTTGACATCTTACTTTTCTTTCTCACACTTGCAGTTCAGGAACTTCCAGAGAAGCGCCGCGAGGACGCCGCCGACCATCGGCCCGACGAGGAATACCCAGTAGCACGCAAGCGCTTCACCGCCCTGCAGCAGCGCCGGGCCGAAGGAACGCGCCGGGTTGACGCTGGTGCCGGTCAAGTAGATGCCGAGCATATGGACCAGCGCGAGGGAACCGCCGATCACGAGACCCGCGACCTTACCGTTCTCGATCTTGCTCGTTGCGCCGAGTACCGCCAGCACGAAGATGCAGGTCAGCACCACTTCGATCAGCAGCGACAGCCAGATGCCGGGGCCGACATTGTTTGCGCCGAGGGCCGAGAAGTCACCGAGGAACACGCCGAGCACCGCAGCGCCCGCCGTTGCGCCGGCATACTGCGCGATCACATAGCCGATGAAATCCTTGAATGACATGCCGCCGTTGATCAGCACAGCGACGGAAACCGCCGGATTGATGTGGCAGCCGGAGATGTTGCCGATCGAATATGCCATCGCGACGATCACGCCGCCGAACGCAAGCGCTGTCAAAAGAACGTCCGCGCTTGTGGCGCAGGTGGACTTCACCGCAACGCCGCAGGCGACCAGAACGAGCACGAACGTGCCGATAAATTCGGCAATGTATTTTTTCAGACTTTTCATAAGGTACCTCCTCTTATTTTGATGCAGCTTTCGCCGATCTTATAAACAATATAACATCCTTCCCCGAAAAATGCAATCCAAGCGCTCATTCCTCAGCCGGGAACCGTTCGATCAGCCCGACGATGTACCGGAGGATCAGTGCCGCGTCCTCGGCGGAATACGTCTCCTGCCCCGCCGTCTTCGCGTTTTCCGTTCCCGTTTCGGACAGCGTGTCAAGCCCGACCAGCGCGCGCAGCACGAGCGCGGCGTCCGCCGCTGTTATCTCGCAATCGCAGTTCGCGTCGCCGTAGATCGGCGCGATCCCGAAGGGCTTCAGCTGTGCGCCGACGGTGCGCTTCTGGGAAGTATAACTTCCCTGCGGAACGGAATCCGACTTGATTGCCTCGGCGAACGCAAACCGGATCTGCGTGCCTGCGGGCAGGTCGTCCGCCACGGTAAACCACAGCGTCAGAAGCGGCGTATTGCCGCTGATCAGTATGCCGGAGGAAGAAGCAAATGCAAACTGAAACAGTCCCGGCTCGTTCGGATTGCCGATGCTCATCGCGCCGTTTCCGGACAGTGCTTTATTTTTCACGTATGCAAGTTGATCCGTATCGTAAACAAGCTTAAACGAGATCGAGGACAAAAGCCGTTCATTCGTTACGCCATCAATGAACAGATCGACGCGCAGGCATTCCTTGCCGTTGACCGTTTCCGTGTGCTCGGGCACATATCCGCCGTCGATGCGAACAACGTAATCACCCTTTTCCGGCAGATCGGCCGCTTCCGCTGCCGCCGTCGGAGCGAGTGCCAGCAAAAGGAGAAACGCAAGGAACAAAGAGATCAGATGGATTCGATGCTGCATAGTGGATCCTTTCTGCGCATAAGCGCAAGTACAGAAACCGGCTCACACGGCGGACGCCGATTTCGTTTTTTGTCAGTTGCCGGGTTTCAGCGTCTTTGCCGCCATCGCGTAGCGATAAACCGCTGTCGCCGCGTTCACCGCCGCTGTGTTGTTCGCATAGTTCGTCATGATCGATCGCACGTAGGACAGCGGAGACACCGTCATGGTCGATTCAACACCGTCGCTGCCGATCGCCTTGACCGTGTAAACACCGTCATACTCATGCGCCGCGATGTTTTTGATCGATACCATGTAGCGTCCGTCGGACTGCAGCGATACGCGGATCTTCTCACCGTCTTCCGTGATCGGATTGCCGTTTGCCGTGAACGTGAATGTACCGGTGTAGTCGGCCTTCGGCTTGAAGTAAACGCGCAGCTCCGTATCGCTGTCCCATACGAGCGTATACGTGATCTTCTGCATGTTCGAGCCGACCGTCTTATCAGTTGTATAGTTTGCAAGTCCCGTCTGCGCCGCGCTGATATCGTCCGCGATATAGTCGGTGTAGTATTTGTCCATTTCCGCATATTCGTTCCCGACCGCCCAGTTCTTCTGCGTATCCAGGAACGCCTGCACGTAGTGACCGTAGTCCGCCGTTGCTTTCGTCATGTTCTGCACTTCTTCGGAGTACGAAGACATCGTTGCATCGATCGCCTCAAAGTACTCCTTGGCCGAGTATGTCTGTTCAATCGTCTTTGCCGTGCCGTTCTCTTTATACTTCAGCGTTGCGGTGATGGTATCCGCCATCTCGATCGAACGCACATAGTAGGCGAACTGATAATAGCCGCTGTCGTTCTCGGGATGAACTCCCTTACCGAGGAACGGGACGAACGCGGGTGCGCCGTCGACGCTGCCGATCGTGAAGTTGACGCCTTCATATTCGAATATATTGTTCTGCGGAAGGTCAAGGAAGAAGTATATGCCGATCTTTCCTTCCAAAGCCAGCGCATGTGTCTTGAACGCCGGAGCCGC
>JAFZIH010000165.1 GCA_017554455.1 Clostridia bacterium
ATGACCGTCGCCCCGCGATCGGTCGCGATCGAAACGGGCACGAACGCGCGTCCCTTGGCTTTCAGCAGATCGACAAGCTCCGGGTTTGTCATGTCGATAAGCTCCAGAGCGGTTTCCGTGATCTCCGGCCGCACGCCGCCGTATTTCTTCGCAAACAGCGCCTTCTGGATGAGAAGGTCCAGCCGCCCCGCCGCGTTGGCGTTTTCAAGCATCGCGGGAACGTGGGGGAGAAGCGCAAAACACATTGCCTTTCGGATCTCGCGCTCCTCGGTCTCCTCCTCGGCGCACACGCGCGTGCGCTCCGCCTTGATCGCGTCCTTTTCAGCGTCCGGCGCTTCATACAGGCGCTGTTCGAGCCGCTTCTTTTCCGTGCGGATCGCCCTTAATTTCTCGCTTGCGCCGTCCGGGATATAGAACCCGCGCGAGCGCGTTCCCTCGGGATCGAGCACGGAAAGCGCGACGAAAGGTTCGGTAAATGAAATCCCGTCGGCGTGCACCGTTTCCTGCATCTCATGAAACAGCGGGAGAAGGTCGGCGACGCGAAGCAGAAAGCCCTTGAGCTCAAACAGTTCGACGTGGTCGAGTATCGCGCCTTCGGACAAGCGTTTCAGCGAGCCACGGATATCCTTCAACTGGCACAGCACGAGCATGATCTTTTCGTACAGCGGACCGAGCGCGTCCGCCGCGTTTGCGGCGCGTTCTGTGTTGAAAAGTTCCGTTTCGAGCAGCTCACGCTCGTCCGGCGCGTAAAAACGCAGCTTCCGCACGCGCTCGGCGCCGAACGGACAGCACGGATGCAGCGTTTCCAATACGTATTGAAGACCGATCTTTACGGAATCGTCAAAGCCGATCGAGATCATAAAGTTGCCTCCTTCACATTGATGACCGGGACGTCGACCGCGGCCTGCATGGCTTTTCGGAACGGCTCGGCGTCGAACGTCCAGCCGTACGCGGAAACGGGATTGACCGTCACGCACAAAACCTTCGCCGCTTCGACCGTTTCGAGCGTGACGTTTCGGATCGCAAGCTTGTCGAGCGTGTCGGGCGTGAGCAGCACCTTGCTCGGGTCCTTGACCACGAGCCGCGCGTTTCTGAGCGCGCCGCTTTTCAACAGCGGCACGACCGCGGCGTCGGTGAGCGCGCCGGGGATCAGCGCTTCAGGGGATGCTTTCAGTATCTCAGCAAGCGGCCTGTCGCTTTCCTCCGGCACGGTCTCCGCTTTTTTGAGGTTCATGATACGGAAGACGTTCGCGGTGTCGCTCACGACCTTTTCCATGCGCCGGTCGTAGCTTGCGCCGGTGCAGAGGATCACGCCCTCCGCGACCGCTCGCGCGCCGAGCGACTTTCTGCCGAGCGCGCCGTCGATGATCGTCTGCTCGGCTCCGAGCGAAAAGAACAGATCGGATACGGTTTTAAGCTGCGACGTGATCGACGGGCCCGCAAGCTGCACGCTGCCCGCGCTTCTTGCGCGGACGAGCACGACCTCGCCCAAGGGCGTCGGGATGCCGGTGGTATACACGATCTCCTGCGTGACATCGCAGAGGGGAAGCATGTCCTTTGCGGTCGCAAACAGCGTGCCCTCCGGTATGAAGATGCCCGGTTTTTCCGTGCCGGTGACGACATCTGTGGACTCACCGTCCCGCCCGATCGAGGTAAGCCCCAAAACACGCCCGCGCGATTCCGACAAAAGTCGGTTCAGCACGGTCGTTTTGCCCGCGTTTTTGCACATGCCGACGATGGACAGGGTCCGCGTATTTATGATGTTTTCCCAAAGCGCTGTCTGCATCCGAGCGTCCTTTCGTATCGATCCATACATTTTATCATATCATATCCGGTGCAAAAAGAAAAGGGAAAAAGCGGTTTTCCGCCAAACTGGTGCTCAGTTGACAAACAGACCGTTCTATAATACAATAATCTATCATTTTGCTGTACATCTTTTCGGAGAAAGGAGGGGAAGCGCATGAAGAAATCGACGCAGCGGGTCATCATCCTCGTATCGGTGATCGCGGCAGTCTCGCTGTTCGTGCTGTTCCTTTCCGATATCCTGATCCCGTTCATCCGCCTTGAGATCGCAAACGACGTCGAAGGCGCAAAGGAGCTTCTCGTCGATAAGGGCGTGTTCGGCTTTCTTTCCGTCGTGCTCGTCGAAGCGCTGCAGATGGTCGTCGTGTTCATCCCGGCGGAGTTCATCCAGATCTCGTCCGGGCTGAGCTATCCGTTCTATATCGCGCTTCTTTTATGCGACCTCGGCGTCTGCCTCGGCGCGACGATCATCTACGTGCTGGTCACGACGTTCCGGTTTTCGAGCGAAGCATACGAAAAGAACGAACGAAGGATCGAAAAGCTTGCCGCAAGGGTCAAAAAGGACCGCGGCACGCAGCTTCTGCTGTACCTGCTGTTCATCATGCCGCTGATCCCGTTCGGCGCGATCTGCTACTACGGCAGCTACAGCAAGATGAAATACCGCCGCTATATCTTCACCGTCGCGACCGGCGTCATCCCGTCGATCGTCACGTCCAACCTCATGGGCATGGCGGCGCGGTATTTCATCAGCAACGACCTTCCGTTGTGGCTTCTGATCCTCATCATCATCGGGCTTGCCGCCGTTCTGCTCGTCATTCTGTTCCTGTTCCTCAACAAGGTCTTTTTGAAACAGAACGCGGGCACGCCGGATTCGGTGTATCTCACCGGCTTTTTCTCCCTGCTGCATCGGTTCTGCCGTCTCAAATGCAAGCTGCACGTCGACGACGCGAAGATCCGCGATCTTCCCGCGCCGTTTATTGCGCTCTGCAACCACGAGTCGTTCTTCGACATGTACTATACGAACCGCCTGTTCCAAAATGCGAAGGCAAGCCCGTCGTACGTCGTGAACAAGCATTATATTGCGGGACCTTTGGTCCGCAGGATCGCGGCAAAGGGCGGCGTGATCCCGAAAAAACTGTTTTATCCCGATCTGTCCGTGCCGGTGCAGATCATGCGCATGCTCAAAAAAGGGTATCCCGTTATCATCTTCCCGGAGGCGCGGCTTTCGGTCGACGGGCGCAATAATCCGATCGTCGACAGGAGCGCGGCGTTCTACCGGCGTTTGAAGACCGATCTTGTGCTCGTGAAGATCCGCGGCTCGTACTTTGCGAAGCCCAAGTGGCGCAAAACCTTTTTCCGTTCGGAGATTACCGTCTCCGCCGAGCGCGTCATCACCAAAGAGGAGATCGCCGCCATGACCGACGACGCGCTGAACCGGCTGATTGACGAGTCGCTCGCGTACGACGAATCCGCCGATCCGGTCAACACGTACAGGCAAAAGAACAAGGCGAAGGGGCTCGACAATATTTTGTACCGCTGTGCCGACTGCGGCGCGCTGTATACGACGCAGAGCGTTGGAAACGAGCTCGTCTGCTCCGCCTGCGGAAAGAAGCACACGCTGAACGAACGGTATCTCTTTGACGACGAACCGTTCTCGATCGGCGCGTACTATGAAAAGATCAAGCATCTTGAAAAGGCGGAGCTTGATCGGCTGCACCTTGAGGCGGACGTCGATACCGTGATCTTCCGCGATACCGGAAGATACAAGACCAAGGAGAAGGGGCATTGCACGCTGACTCGCGACGGCTTTTCCTACCGTTCGGAGAGCGTCAGCTTTACGATCGGCTTCGACGCGCTGCCAGCGCTGCCGTTCTCTGTGAACGAAGAGTTTGAGACCTATTACAACGGAGACCAGTACTATTTCTATCCGACCGAAAACCGTCGGCAGGTCGTGCGCTGGGCGCTGATCGTCGACCTATTGAAGGAGCTGCGCGATGGAGAAACCGAAGAATAAAACGCTGATCAACCTTTCCACCAAGACCTTTATCGAGGTCGTTATCCTGCTGTTCGTGCTGATGCTCGTCGCGGTCGTGCTGACGTACGTGATCCCGAAGGGCGAATTCGGCGTCCTTTTAGACGGCACGACGGACTTTTCCACCTACCGACCGGTCGACAACGCGAAGGGCATTCCGATCTGGAAAGGTCTTTTAGCCCCGATCCTCGTGTTCGGTTCTTCGAACGGTCTCACGCTTATCATGCTGTCGCTGTTCCTCGTCGTGGTATTCGCCGCGTTCCAGGTCATGAACGACGTCGGCGGCATCCGCGCGCTGGTCGGCGCGGTCGCGGCGCGGTTCCAGAAGCGCCGTACGCTGCTTTTGTGCATGATCGCGCTGGTGTTCATGGCGTTCGGCGCGTTCCTCGGTCTGTTTGAGGAGATGCTTTCCATGCTGCCGATCGTGACGGCGCTGTGCGTGCTGATCGGCTACGACTCGTTCACGGGCTTTCTCGTCTGCATCATCGCCTGCGGTTTCGGCTTCGCGAGTGCGATCACAAACCCATTCACGGTGCTTTTGGCAAGCGAGATCATCGGCGCAAACCCGATGGAACACATCTGGTACCGCATCGTCATCTTCGCGGTCATGTACGCGCTGCTGCTCGGCTTCGTGTTCCTGTACGTCAGAAAGCTGAAAAAAGATCCGACCTCAAGCTTAACGCTTGCGCACGACGAAGCACTTCGCGCCGCGGGTAAGGCGGACGAAGCGAACGCGCCCGCGCCGCGGGACGAAAAGCGCATCCGGCTTACGTACATTGTGTTCCTGCTCGTCTGCCTTGGGCTTATCATCACCTGCTCGGCAGTCCCCGCACTACGGGATTACACGGTCGTCGTGCTGATCGCGTATTTCCTCATCTTCGGATTGCTCGCTGGCTACCTTTCCGCAAAGGCCGCAAAGCCGGTTCTCAGAAGCTTTTGGAAGGGCATCGTCGGCGCGCTGCCTACGATCGTGTTTATTGCGCTTGCGTCGTCGATCAAGTACGTCTTCGACGAAGGCGGGATCATGCCGACGGTCGTGCATTCGATCAATACGCTCGTATCGGGGCACAGCCCGTTTGTCGTCGCGCTCGTACTGTACGCGATCATCCTTGTGCTCGAATTTTTCATCTCGTCCTCGACCGCCAAGGCGATCCTCGTCATGGGCATGCTCGCAGTGGTTTCCGTGCCGCTTTCGAAACAGATGCTGGTACTCATCTACACCTTTGCGGACGGCTACACGAACGTGCTGTTCCCGACGTCGCCGGTGCTGCTGATCTCGCTTTCGATGATCGGCGTCGACTACTTCAAGTGGGTCAAAAAGAGCGTTCCGCTGTTCGTATTGAACCTTGCGCTTGTCGTCGGATTTATCGCGCTCGGCATTACGCTCGGATATTGATATTTTGAGAAAAGCCCGTCCGGTCAGCTTGACATGGGACGGGCTTTTCTTGTATCATATAAAAAAGCGCTTCAAGGGGTATTTATGCTGTCATCTTACATGCAGTCCGGCGTCTGGACGCTTGCGTTCAACGATCGGCAGATCCTTTCCCATTCACCCGAACAACCCTTTCTTACAGCGATCCGCCGCGAAAAAACGTATCATTCCGACCGCGGCACGGTCAGGGAGACCGTGACGGAGGTCGAGCGCGTCCCGCTGACCGAAATCACCGAAAAAGGCGATACCGCTGTGCTTTCCGCAAAGGGGCACAGCGTTTCCGTGACCGTGACGGAGCGTGCGGACGGCGCAGCGCTTTCGTTCTCCGGCGAAGCGAGCTGGGCGTATGAATTTCGGCTTCCCTCGATCGAGAACGAAGCCGTGTTCGGCGGCGGCGAGCAGTACAGAAAGACGAACCTGCGCGGTGAAACGGTCGTCAATTTCGTGTCCGAGCACATCAAGGCAAAAACGGTCATCGAAAAGGCGCTTCTGCCGCGGTGCCTGTACCGCGAAAAGCCGCATTCGGCGATCGGCAGCTACGCGCCGATGCCCGTTTTCGTGACGGACAAGGGGCGGATGATCCGCTTCGACACCGCGTCCGACGGCAAATCGCACTTCGGACAGGACGTATACATCTTCGAATTCGACGCCTGTCCGAAGTCCTTGACCGTCACGTTCGGTGAAAACTACGACGCGCTGCTTCTGTCGTACGCAAAGGACGTCGAAAACCGGCAGTATCTGCCCGACTGGTGCTTTGACGGCATGATCCTCGGCATTCAGGGCGGCACGCAGACGATCCTTGAAAAGACCTTTGCCATGCTCGACGCGGACGCGAAAGTGTGCGGCGTCTGGAGCCAGGACTGGTCCGGCGAAAACCGCACGGTCATGGGCAAGCAGGTCTGGTGGAACTGGGAGGTCGACGAGAATCTGTATCCCGATCTTTCGGGTGCGATCCAAAAGCTCAACGCCCGCGGCGTGCGCTTCCTTGCCTATATCAACCCGTACCTTATCAGGGACGGGCGGCTGTATAACGAATGCAAAGAAAAGGGCTACCTCATCACGCGCACGGACGGCAGCGTCTGTCACATCAAGTCCACGACGTTCGACGCGGGCATGCTCGATCTCACGAATCCCGAGGCGGTGCGCTTTACAAAGGACGTGCTGATCAAAAAGAACATGCTCGATCTCGGCGTGTCCGGCTGGATGGCGGACTTCGGCGAATATCTGCCGGTGGACTGCGTACTGCACGACGGCGATCCGAAGGAGCTGCACAACCTCTGGCCGGTCCTGTGGGCAAGGGTAAACCGCGAGGCGGTGGAGGAGTACGGCAGGGACGATATCATGTTCTTCATGCGCTCCGGCTACGTCGGCATCCAAAGCTACGCGCCGGTGCTGTGGAACGGCGATCAGCATACCGACACGACGAAGGACTACGGCATGCCGTGCGTCATGCCCGCAAGCTTCTCGCTCGGCTTCTCGGGCGTGCCGATGATCCATTGCGACGTCGGCGGGTTCTTCTCGTTCGGCAAGATGAAGCGGAACGAGGAGCTTTTCACGCGCTGGATGGAGATGTGCACGTTCTCGCTTTTAATGCGCAGCCACGAGTCGATCCGTCCGTGGGCGAACGCGCAGTTCGACGCGGACAAGGTCAAGGCGCATACCGTGCGGCTCACGAACATCCACGCCGCGCTGAAGCCGTATCTTTTGCATTGCGAAGCGCTTGCAAAATCCGGTCTTCCCGCCATGCGTCCCGATTTCTATGACGCGATGGATTACGGCGTAAGCCGCGACATGTACAGCTA
>JAFZIH010000166.1 GCA_017554455.1 Clostridia bacterium
AACGTCTCCTCCGTCCGATGCGCGGGCGCGCCGAGCCGTTCCGCGAGCGTTTCATGCGCTTCACCGTCCGTTCTTCCGTCTATCGGCGGCGCCGTTTGCAGGATCGCCGAATCCGTATCGGCGTCCTTTTTATTGACGACGTATTCATGATCCGGCGTCGGAACACATGCGACAAGCGTACAGGTCAGCAACAGCATTGCAATGATTCGTTTCATATGATCCTCCGTATCATTTCCGTAGGGATGGGCATTGCCCATCCGTGTATCCATGCTACCACCCGGATGTGTCCAAAATGCATCCGAAACGTCACAGAGTTGTAAGATAGTTGTAAAATCGGAGAATAAACCGAAAATCGGCGACAAAAACGGACAGCCGTGCGGCTGCCCGGAAAATCTGTTTTGCCGGATCAAAAATCGGAAAGCATCGACATGCTGCGGTACTGGATCGCCTCGGCATAGTGCTCCGGAAGGATCTCCGGGCTCGATTCGAGGTCCGCGATCGTGCGCGCGACCTTCAGGACCCGCTGATACGCACGTGCCGAAAGCTGCAGGCGCTTGAACGCGTCAGAAAGCAGCTTTTCAGATTCGCCGGTGGGATTGCAGTACCGGCGGATCTGCGGTCCGTTCATTTCGGCGTTCGTGCGGATGCCGTCGCTCTTGAACCGCTCGCGCTGGATCGCCCTTGCCGCGGTGACGCGGGCACGCACCGTTTCGGAACTTTCGGCGGGACGCCGCTCCGTGATCTCGCGATAGCCGACCTCGGTCATTTCGATATGCAGGTCGATGCGGTCCAAAAGCGGTCCCGAAATCTTTCCCGCGTAGCGCTTGATCTGCGCCGCCGTGCAGGTGCACGGCTTTGTGCGCGAACCGCGGTTGCCGCACGGACACGGGTTCATCGCCGCGACGAGCAGGAACTTTGCAGGATACGTCGCCGTCGCCGCCGCGCGGCTGACCGTCACAAATCCGTCCTCCAGCGGCTGCCGCAGCGCCTCCAGTACGTCACGACGAAACTCCGGAAGTTCGTCTAAAAACAGGACCCCGTTATGCGCAAGACTGATCTCGCCCGGCATCGCCCGCGAACCGCCGCCGATCAGCGAAGACGCGCTTGCGCCGTGATGCGGCGCACGGAACGGGCGCTCGGTGACAAGCCCTTCGGTGCCCTTCATCGCGCCGGTGATCGAATGGATCTTCGTGGTCTCCAGCGCTTCCTCAAACGTCATGTCCGGCAGGATCGACGGGATCGCGCGGGCAAGCATCGTTTTGCCGCTGCCCGGCGTACCGCAAAGCAGAATGTTGTGGTTGCCCGCGACCGCGACCTCTGCGGCGCGCTTTGCCGCCTCCTGCCCCTTGATCTCGGAAAAGTCGACCGCCGTTTTGTGCGTGCCGCCTGTAAACGGCTTTGCCTCGGCGGGCGTGATCGCGATTTCGCCGCGCAGATGCTGCACGAGCGCGGATAAGCTTTCGACCGGAAAGACCCTTGCGCCGCGGATGTACGCCGCCTCCGCCGCGTTGTCCTTCGGCACAAAGAATATGGAATAGCCCTTGTCGTACGCGTCGATCAGCATCGGCAGGATGCCGGAGATCGGGCGCACCGCGCCGTCGAGCGCAAGCTCGCCGAGCACGATGATCCCCTTCGGTGCGGGCTTCAATTCCCCGTTTGCCTCGAGGATCGACAGCGCGATCGGCAGATCGTAGACCGAGCCCTCTTTTTTGAGGTCGGCAGGCGCAAGGTTGACCGTGATGCGCGCGGTGGGAAACGCAAAGCCGGAGTGACGGATCGCCGCGTGCACGCGCTCGCGCGATTCCTTGACCGCCGCGTCGGGAAGCCCCACCGTTTCATAGTTCGGCATTCCCGCGGCGATATCCGTCTCCACCGTCACGGGATAGCCGTTCAGCGCCACGAGCCCGTAGCTTTCCACCTTTGCGAGCATGTTCAATCCTCCGTCGTTTCGGTCGGTTCGTCCTTCGGTTCTTTTTCGCGCTTTCCGAACACAAACAGCTTGTTGCCCGCAAAGTTCACGAGCAGCGCGATCCCGGACGCTAAAAGCAGGCAGAAGCGCTCGCCGTTCAGTACTTTTGTCAGGAAATTCTCGCCCGCAAAGCCCGTCCACCACGCGTCGAGGTGCAGGTGATCACGGAACACCCATTGCAGCAGCAGCGAGAGTCCGAGCGTCACGAGGTTGACCGCGATGAACGTGATGATCTCGCGTGCGTCGCGGCGGCGCTCCTCGCGGAACGTCCAGCGCGAATTCCAGATATAGCTGTTCAGGATCCCGCAGGCGTAGCCGATGATTTTGGCGAGATAATAGATCCCGAAGATCGCGTTCAGTGCGAACGTCACGACGAGGTCAATGAGCGTGTTCGACGCGCCGATCAGGATGAATTTCAATAGCTGTACAAAGCTCTTTTTGCCCTCAGACGCCGACATAGTAGACCTTTCCGAACGGCGCAAGCACGTTCTCGATGAATTTTGCGTAGCCGTACGGCACGGGGATGCCCGAAACCGCGGGCAGCATCAGCAGGAACACAATCACGGATGCGACGAGCCAAGCCCACTTGAACCATGCCGTGCGCGGGTACTGCTTTTCGACGTAGTACAGAAGCAGCAGCGAGAGAAGCATCATGAACGGGATCGTCGAGAAGTAGTGATACAGGAACACGCAGCGCGTGACGAGCGCCCACGGCAGCAGCCCCGCAAGGATGCCGACGAACACGACGAGAAATGCGCGATCCTTTCGGCATGCGGGATTTTTGAACCACTCAACGACCGCGAACACCGCGCCGAACGCGGAGACGTACCACACTGCCGAATTGCCGGTGCTGGAGATGTTGGACAGCAGCTTCACTTCCCTGCCCGCGTCGTTGATATACGACGGATAGCCCGAATAGAACCAGACCGATTTCTGCGCAAGCGGCCATTGATACCACATCGACTGACACAGATGCGTCGCGTCGAGGTCCGCGTGGTAGCGGTACATGCTCTCCTGCTTCCGCCACAGCGTTTCGAGCATCGCGGAAAGCGTCGTGTTTCCGTCCTTGATGTAGTAGCAGTAGTTCGTGACGAAATAGATCGCGATCGGGATCACGATGAAAAACAGACAGCACCACACCGGCGTCATGAAAAGATCATTGAGCGAAAGATCCACGTCCTCGCGCTTTCGGAACACAGCGCGGAACACGACCGCCGAGACGATCGCAACGCCCGTCAGAAGCAGCAGCGTGCCGTAAAACCACGGCTGCAGAAAGACCCTGTTGATCGTATCGACGCCGTACTGCGCGTTCGTCCGCATATGATACTGTCCGTTCGCATAGCTGCGGAACTGATAGTCGTCGGCATTCAGCCAGAATCCCGAAATATGCAGCGCGATCACGCCGAACACGAACAGCACCGGCGCGTATGCAAGCACGTTGACCGGCAGTTTTTTGCGTTCCTCCTTCGCCAACCGCTTCCGTTCGCGGACAATGCGGACGAGGTTATAGATGAGATCGCCGAAGTACAGCACGGCAAGCCCCGCGCCCGAATAGAGACACGTCCATTTCGACGCGACGCCGAGCCCGAACATCAGCCCCGAAAGCCCCAGCATGGCAAGCTTTTTCCAATACGGGCGCTTTTCGAAATCCTCCGCGATATAGTCGCCCATGAAAAGGAACATCAAAAGCGTAAAGAACAGCGCGTAGGTGTCGATCGTCGCGATGCGCGTCTGTGCAAAATGCATGCCGTCCGCGGCAAACAGCGCCGCGGTGACGAGCGCGTAATCCGTGCGGCGGAAGATGCGCTTTGCAAACACGTACAGCACCGCAAGGATCAGCACGCCGAAAAACGTACCGGCAAATCGCCAGCCGAACGGCGTCATGCCGAAGATGCGGACGCCGACGGCGATGAAAAGCTTCCCGAGAGACGGATGCGTCCATTCATAGATCGCATACCCGTCGCGCGCGGCGGCTTCCGCCCCTTCGGAAAGATACAGATCGTCGTTTTTGATGATCTCGTACGCGGTACGCGCATGGTAGATCTCGTCGAAATACATCTCGTCGAGATAGGAAGTATTCAGCGTGACCTTCTTCTGCTCGTCGGTGAGCTTTTCCGCGCCGCCCTTGGGATCGTACACGGTCGCGGGAAGCTGCGTTTCGCCGGAAAGCACCGCGATCTCGTTCATGGAGATCTTTCCGCTTGCCACGTACAGGATCAGGTAGCGCGTTTCGGTTTCCAGCGATAGCTCCGTCCACTTGTACATGTCGCCGTTTTCCTGCGGAAATGTCGCGAGCGGTTCGGTCTCGCCCGGTGTGAAATAATCGTTGATAAACGAACTATCGTCGTAGATCTCAAGTTCGCCCTCGGCGATGCTGCCGAAAAAGCGCATCTCGGTGACGGTTCGCGTGTCGCCGAGGTCGACGATCACCGTCGTGCCCGGTTCTGCGGTCCATGCGGTTTGGGGCGAGGAAACGGAGCCGAGGTTCAGAAAAGCAACGATCGAATACACCGCAAGCAGAACGAGCAGCACGATGTAATCGCGCTTCGTCATGCGGCGGCCGTCCTCGACGCCGATCTCTTTTCGGAATTTCTTAAAATCCATACCGCTCACCTCCGTCCGCCGCGTTTCTTAGTCGACGGCTTTTGCTCTGCGGTCTTTTTTTCACCCGTCGGATCGGACGGATCGAACGCAAACGCTTTCATTAAGCAGGTCGCCGTGAAGTACATCGCCGCGCAGAACTCTAAAAGCGAAATCACCGCGATCAGCTGATTGTGGATCACGCCGCCGCGGATCAGGTCCTTCGCGCCGTCCGACACCACGAACATCGCCATCGTCTCATTCATAAACGTCGTGACCGTCAACATGCAGAATGCGGCAAGCTTATGCGGATCACGGTCATACGCGTACGCAAAGAGCAGCAGGAACAGCGCAGGGAAAACATAACGCTCGTGCATATAGTGTCCGAACGTAAACACCCAAACGCAGAAGCACGCCGCGAGCAGAAAGATCAGCCCGCGATTCGTATACAGCGAATATCCGGCTTTTTTATGCCTGTTCCAATACAGAATGAACAGCACAGTCGTGAGCGCGCCTGCGCAAACGATGCCGATCACGCCGAAGATATGCCAGCTGAGCGCGCCGCCAACCAGCTTCAAACCCGCACCGAGCAGGAACGTCAGCGTAAATACGCACAGCGCGGCAAACAGCGTCAGCGTGCCTGTTACCGTTACGCCGCCCGCTTTGATCCAATCCGCAAGCGATCTGCTTCCTCTTTCACGGTTCACGATATACAGGAACATGCCGATCATCAGCTGCCCGTAGAGCGGGAACGAACCGATCGCGCCCAAAAGCGCGTTTGCGCCGACGCTGTCGGCAACGAAGCCCTTTGCGACGAAGCCGAGCAGGTACAGAAGCGTCGAGAAGATCGCGGTGATCAAAAGCTCGAAGAACGCGTGATTCGGCTGATCGTCCTTACGCGTGCGCATTTCGTTCCACGCGCGCAGCACGAGCGTTGAAAAGCCGATGACAAGCGCTGTCTTCGAGAACAGCTCGTTGGTCTTCAAAAGCATCCCGCCGACGTTCACGCTGCCGAACAGCGCGTTGCCCGCCTTGTTCCAGTTGCCGCCGAACAGGGTCATGTAGTTATACGCCTCGATCGAAGCGTAATCGTAACCGCCCGACGCGCTTTGGAAGCGCTCGACCATCCAGAAAAGTCCCATACCCTCGCCGCGGAACAGCAGGGAGAAGAACAGCAGCACGCCGACCGCGCCGCATACCGCCAAAACAGACCATACTACGTGTTTTGTAAACCGCTTCGTGCCGATCTGGTCGACGCCGGTCATCACATACATCAGCGCAAGCACCGGTCCGAAGATCAGCGCCTGCCACTTCATCACGATCGCAAGCCCGTACAAAAGCCCCGCAAACAGCCGGTATTGCGGCTTTTCGCGGCTCATGTTCAGAACGAGGAACGTACCGATGAGAAGCACGGTGAGGATCGAGTCGATCTGTCCCCACGCGCCGGAAAGGAACACCGCTGCGGGATTCAGGACGACGAGCCCCGCAAGGATCAGCGCGGGCTTGTCCCCGAGCGAGAAGCGCTTTGCGCGGTTCAGGATCAAAAAGCCCGAAAGCACGTCGCAGAGGAACGCCGGGACCATATAAACGAACAGACGGAACGGACCCTCCGGGAACAGCGACGCGATGCGGTACAGCAGCCCGCATACGAGCATATAGCCCGGCGGATAGTCGCACCAGTTGCCGACGTAGAATGCTGCCGGTCCCTTTGTTGCGACCATGCTCCCCCAGCCCTGCCAGCAGAGCATGTCCGTCGCGTGTCCTTTGTAGACCGCGCAGAGCATGAACCGCACGACCAGTCCGATCATGACGAGGATCCCGAAGGTATAGTACTTATACGGGACCTGTTCTGCGGAAAGCGCGATCCTGCCTGCCCACGGACGAATACCGAACATCAGCACGATCGCGGCGATCGCGCCTGTCCAGAAGATCACCGTGAAGACGTTCTCATAGTCTTCCGTCGTGCGGTCTTCCTCCTCATCCGCATACGCGTCCGGCGCAAGATTCTGAAACGCCACGGGCGCGTTGTCGTTCTGTTCAAGGCGGACATTTTTAAACCACACGGCGCCGTCCGATTCCGCGGAATACCCGCCGAGCCGCAGCGCGAGCGTCACCGCTTCCTGCGAATCCGCAGTGCGGAACGCCAGCACGACCGGCGTCCAGTCGTTCGTGCCGAACAGCGCTTCGGAATAGATATAGCTGCCGTCGATCGAAAAATTGTCGATCGAAAGCGTCGCACCCTGTCCGTCCCGCACGTTCTCCGTGCGGACGTCG
>JAFZIH010000015.1 GCA_017554455.1 Clostridia bacterium
CTCCTCCTCGCGGTCGCACACGATGCGCGTCGCCACGGACTGCACGCGGCCTGCGGACAGCCCCTTGCGGATCTTGGCCCAAAGGATCGGGCTGATCTTATAGCCCACGATGCGGTCAAGGACGCGCCTTGCCTGCTGCGCGTCGACGAGATCCATGTTGATCGTACGCGGCTTTTTGATCGCGTTCTTTACCGCATTTGCCGTGATCTCATGGAACTCGATGCGGCACTTTGACGTCGTATCGAGCTTCAGGATCTTAGCGAGATGCCACGAGATCGCTTCGCCTTCGCGGTCAGGGTCCGTCGCGAGAAGGATGCGATCGGCTTCCTTCGCTTCCTTCTTGATGCGTTCCAGCACGTCCCCGCGCCCGCGGAGCGTGATATATTTTGGTTCAAAGCCGTGCTCGACGTCGACGCCGAGCTGGGATTTCGGAAGATCACGCACATGTCCGTTGCTCGCAACGACCTTGTACTTGCTTCCCAAAAATTTTCCGATCGTTTTTGCCTTTGCCGGCGACTCGACGATCACCAGCGTGTTTTTCGTTTCTGCCATATTGAACTCCTCTTAACTTATTGGTCGAACGTTACGACCGTGTGGATGGTATCGAGCGCGTAGATACGGCCCGGAAGCTGTTTGATGACCTCGGAAAAGAGCATGCGCGTGAGCGCCGCGTTCAGGTCCTGCGCGGAGCAGTCGATCCAGTCTAAAAGCTCGTCCGCGTCCTTTTCGCCCTGCAAAAGCGCCATGTAGATCTCCTGTCCGATTTCGCCGAGCGACGTGAACGTCACCTTCTTCGCCGCGCCGTTTAATACGTCGTCGCCTGCGTCGTCACAAAACTCCGAAAGGATGTCCGCCGCGCATGTGATCGGCTTTGCCTCGCCCCGCGTGATCATGCGGTTAACCCCGACGCTCATCGGGTCGGTGATGCGTCCCGGCACCGCGAAGACCTCTCTGCCCTGCTCGCGCGCGCAGTCCGCCGTGATCGACGTGCCGCTGCGTTCGCCCGCTTCGATCACCACGACCCCGCGGGAAATGCCGGACATGATCCGGTTGCGGATCGGGAAATTCTGCGCAAGCGGCGGCGTTTTCGGAAGAAACTCCGTTACGAGCGCTCCGCCGTGCTCGATGACCTCCCGATAGAGCGTTTCGTTGCCCTGCGGATACACGAGGTCGATGCCGCAGCCGAGCACCCCGATCACCGGACAGTTCGAGGAACCCGCGGACAATGCGCCCTTTGCCGCCGCGGAGTCGATCCCCGCCGCAAGCCCGGTCACGACGGTCGCGCCGCGCTCCGCAAGCTGTTCGCCCAAGAGCTTTGCGACGTCGCGCCCGTAGTCCGTACAGCTTCTCGCGCCGACCATTGCGATCGGAAGCGGAAGCTCCTTCGGAAGATTGCCCTTACAGAACAGCACCGACGGCGGATCATAGATCTCACTCAGAAGAGAAGGATATTCGTCGTGCTCCGGCGTGATGACCTTCACGTCGTTTTTCAGAAGCCACGCGCAGTAGCGGTCTAAGAATCGATCGTCCGCCGCAGCAGTCAAGCGATCGCGCACGGTTTCGGACACGTCGGAAAACTCCGAGAAGTCCTTTCTGAGGATCGCCTCGCGCGCTTCCGAAAGATCGTCGAACCGATTCAAAAGCTCCATGAACAGCCGCGGATTCATGCTCGTCGCGTAGTTGAGCCAGAGCCACAGCCGCGTCGTTTCGTCCATCGGACCGGTTCCTCCCCTCCGTAAAATACTTCGGAACATATCATAGCATGAAAGATTTCGGATTTCAATCCTATTTATATATGCAAATGTGACAAAATCGCAACAAAATACCGCGCGAGGTACCCGCGCGGCGTGAAACCTGTCGAATCATCCGTTCTCAATACCCGACGTCCCGGTCGATGATCGTGCCGTCGACAGCGTTGATCGTGAGATAACTGAGCCCTGACGCCCATTCCTTCTCCTTCTCGATCTCGTCGGGCTTGAGCGGCCATGTCCGATGCTCGAAATAACCCGTGAAGTCCCAGACCGGCATCAGGTAGAATTCCTCGGGCGAATCCTTTTTGCGCACGCGCATCATCGAAAGATGGATATCGTTGATGTAGAGCGTCTCGCCCTTGCCGGAATCCGGGTTTTCGATGTCGCCGGTAAAATAGTGATAGGCAATTTGTTCCTTGAAGATTTCCATGATCGTTTCAAACGGCAGAAGCTGCACGTTTTCATTCACGCAGCCCGTGACATGATGCAGTCCGTCGATCTCGATCGAAACCACCCTGCCGTCGCGCACGCCGACGCTTGCGCTGATCTGTCCCGGCATATAGACGCTGTAATCCTCCGACGCGACAAGTCCCTGCTCACGCGCCCAGCCCATCACGTCGTCCGAGCCGTGCCACGCCTGAAAATCATAGAACGGCAGCCCATCCACCGTATGCCACAGATTCACGATCAGACCGGTCTCGGGCCAATCCACGTTTCCCTGCCACTTCATATCGGTGCTCGGCACTACGGACTTGACCGCGAAGCTTCCGATCCCGAGGGATTGAAGCTCCGCAACCGCAAGCTCCGCCGCCGCGCGCTCTTCATCGGTCTGCGGTTCATAGGAAAAGGCGGATCTGGAATTCGTCTTGCTGTTCATTTCTTTCATAATCTCATGCGTAGGCAGCGTTTCGTCATACCATCTGAAGCTGTACGCGTCGAGCGCAAGCCGTTTATAGTGTGCCGGCTGATCCGTGTTTGCATACAACGACAGATAAACCGCGCTTTCGCCGCGTCCCGTGGAAAGCGTCCCGTCCCAATCAAGGTGCTTCCAGTCCTCCGTCGCGTTTTTATAGGATTCCATGGCCTGCTGCAGCTGTTCGTTGCCCTGCTCCAAAACCAACTCGCGCATCTCCTTGTCCTCGAGCTTGTCAAACCATTCAAGCTCCTTCTGCCGCATGACGATCTCTTCCTCGATCTCCCACTTGCGCCAGTAGTTCTGGCTGCTTCGATCGACGAGGAACGGACGCTCTTCACCGAGGTATTTCAGGATCAGCGCCTTTTGCTGCGTTTCGGAGAACGCGACGTCGAACGTCACCGTATAGACGCCGACGCGCTCCGTATCCGGCACATGAACGTCCGCGTCGATGCAGACCGTCAGCATATCATACGGCACGCGCACGTCAAACGTCTCCTCCGTCCGATGCGCGGGCGCGCCGAGCCGTTCCGCGAGCGTTTCATGCGCTTCACCGTCCGTTCTTCCGTCTATCGGCGGCGCCGTTTGCAGGATCGCCGTGTCCGTATCGGCGTCCTGCTTGTTGATGACAAACTCGTGATCCGGCGTCGGAACACATGCGACAAGCGTACAGGTCAGCAACAGCATTGCAATGATTCGTTTCATATGATCCTCCGTATCATTTCCGCAGGGATGGGCATTGCCCATCCGTGTATCCATGCTACCACCCGGATGTGTCCAAAATGCATCCGAAACGTCACAGAGTTGTAAGATAGTTGTAAAATCGGAGAATAAACCGAAAATCGGC
>JAFZIH010000016.1 GCA_017554455.1 Clostridia bacterium
AAGGAAGTCATGGTCGAGAAGTACCACACCGAGGGCGCGGAATTCATCCTCTGCGCATACGGCACGGTCGCGCGCGTCTGCAAAGCGGCGGTCCGCATCCTCGAGGAGAACGGCATCAAGGCCGGTCTCGTCCGTCCGATTACCCTGTGGCCGTTCCCGACGAAGGAGGTCCACGAGGTCTTCGCGCAGGAGAGCGTCAAAGCCGGTCTCACCGTCGAGATCAGCAACGGCCAGATGGTCGAAGACATCCGTCTTGCGGTCAACGGCATTAAGCCCGTGGAGTACATGGGCAAGGGCGGCAGCATCATTCCGGCGGCGGAAGATATTGCCGAGCGCATTATGCAGATGAGGAGGGCGTAAACCATGGCAACCGTTTTCAAGAAAACTCCCGTTTTAACGGACGTTCCGTTCCATTACTGCCCGGGCTGCGGTCACGGCATCGTGCACCGTCTCGTCGCGGAAGTTATTGACGAGCTGGGCATCCAGGAGAAATGCGCGGGCGTCGCTCCCGTCGGCTGCGCGGTATTCCTTTATAACTATATGAACCTCGATATGTACGAAGCGGCGCACGGCCGCGCGCCGGCAGTTGCGACGGGCTTCAAGCGCGTCCATCCGGATAAGTACATCTTCACGTATCAGGGCGACGGCGACCTCGCGTCCATCGGTACCGCGGAGATCGTCCATGCGGCGCACCGCGGCGAGAAGATCACGACGATCTTCATCAACAACGCGATCTACGGCATGACCGGCGGTCAGATGGCGCCGACGACGCTCGTCGGTCAGAAGACCACCACGAGCCCGCTGGGCCGCGATCCGGAACATTGCGGCAAACCGATCCGCATCGCGGAGATGCTTTCCACGATCGAGGGTTCCGCGTTCATCGCGCGCTGCGCGCTCGACAGCACGCCGCACATCAACCAGACCAAGGCGGCGATCAAGAAGGCGTTCCAGGCGCAGATCGACCGCAAGGGCTTCTCGATGGTCGAGATCCTGTCCCCCTGCCCGACGAACTGGGGCAAGGCGCCGGTCGAGGCGATGGAGTGGCTGAAGGAAAACATGATCCCGTACTATCCGCTCGGCACGTTTAAGGAGGTATAACCATGGTTGAGAGAAATATTTTCGCAGGCTTCGGCGGACAGGGCGTTCTGCTGATGGGTCAGCTTCTGGCGGCAGCCGGCATGATGGAGGGCAAGAACACCTCCTGGATCCCGTCCTACGGTCCCGAAATGCGCGGCGGCACGGCAAACTGCAGCGTCATGCTCAGTGATCAGGAGATCGACTCTCCGCTCGTCACGCGTCCGACGTCCCTGATCGTCATGAACCGGCCGTCTCTCGAAAAGTTCGAGGACAAGGTCGTTCCCGGCGGTTCGATCTTCGTCAACAGCTCCATGATCGACATCAAGGTCAAGCGCACCGACGTGAACGCGTACTATGTACCGTGCACGGAGATCGCGGCGGAGCTCGGCAACAGCAAGGTCAGCAATATGATCATGCTCGGCGCATATCTCGGCAAGTCCAAGTGCGTCGAGGTCGAAACTGTCCTTGCGGCGCTCCTTGAAAAGCTCGGCGAAAAGAAAGCCAAGCTGATCCCGTTGAACCGCGAAGCGCTCCTGCGCGGCGCGTCCTGCATCGAAGAATAACCGCATAATCCGAAGGGCTTTTTGACGGTCTCCGTCAAAGAGCCCTTCGCAATCCAATGACAGGAGAGCATCTATGGCACAGTTTATTTCTGCCGCGGAGGCAGTCAGATTGATCCGGGACGGAGACTGCCTGATCTACAATAACTTTTTGGGCATGAACAATGCCGAACAGCTTTCGATCGCGCTGAACGAGCGCTTTGAGGCGGAGGGACATCCGAAAGACCTCACGCTGTACTGCACCGCGGGCCTCGGCGGATGGCTTCCCGGGCAGCCGTGCGAGAAGATCGTCCCGCTCGGCGGCGTGAAGACCGTCATCATGTCGCACTACGGCTCCATGCCCGACACGGCGAAGATGATCCTCGAAAACAAGGTCGAAGCGTACAACCTCCCGTTCGGCGTCATGTCGCACGCGGTGCGCGCAGGCGCGGCGGGACATCCGTACTACATCTCCGACGCGGGCTTGAACCTGTTCGTCGATCCGAAGTACAAGGGCTATCAGCTGAACGAGCAGTCGAAGCAGGAACTGGTCGAGGAGATCGTGATCGACGGCAAGCGGCGGCTGAAATATGCGACCCCGCGTCCCGACGTCGCGCTTTTGAAGGGCTCGAGCGCGGACGCATACGGCAACATTTCGTGGGAGGACGAGCCGGTCATCGGCGACGCGCTCTCCATCGCACAGCTCGTGAAACGCTGCGGCGGCAAGGTCATCGTGCAGGTCAGGCGCAAGCTCGACACGCCGAGAAGACCGACCGAGATCGTGATCCCGTCGGTGCTCGTAGACTATATCTGCGTCTGTCCCGAACAGGACCAGATCCAAGGCATCAAAGGCAGCGATCCGCGCTACGCGGGCGACGTGCCCATGACGGACGAGGAACTTGAAGCGTACGTGAAGAACAACGCAAAGGACGATCCGAAGGACCTTGCAAAGCAGCTGATCGCAAAGCGCGCGGCAAAGGAATTAAAGCCGGGTCATGTCGTGAACATCGGCGTCGGCGCGCCGGAATTCGTCGCGGTCGAAGCGGCAAAGAGCGGTATGCTCTCGAAAGTGGCGCTGACGGTCGAAGCCGGCTCCATGAAGGGTCTGCCCGCGGGCGGGTTCGCGTTCGGCGCGGCGATGGGCGCGCAGGCGTGCTGCACCACCGCCGAACAGTTCGACCTGTACGACGGCGGCGGACTCGATATCTGCTTCATCGGCGCATTGGAGATCGACGGCGAGGGCAACGTCAACGGACACTATCACCCGAAAAAGCTCTCCGGCATCGGCGGTTTCATCAACATCACGCAGTTTACGCACAAGGTTGTGTTCTGCACGACGTTCTCTGCAGGCGGATTGGAGATCGAGGACGGCAAAGACGGCCTCACGATCGTCAAGGAAGGCAAGTTCCTGAAGTTTGCGGAGCACGTCACGGCGCTCAGCTTCTCCGCGCAGAACGCACACGAGAACAGGCAGGAGGTCACCTACGTGACCGAACGCTGCGTCTTTAAGCTCGGCGAAAAGGGTCTGATCCTCACCGAAGTGCGCAAAGGCGTGGACGTAAAAAAGCAGATCCTGGATCTGCTTCCGTTCAAGGTCGAAGTCGCGGAGGATCTGCTCGTCTATTAATCGAGCGGGATACGGAACGCGCGCATCGTGTTGATGATATGCAGCTGCATCGCGGTTTTCGCGCCTTCGGGATTGCGATCGCGTAGGTACTGCACCAGAAGACGGTGATCGTGCAGCGTCATCTCCGCCACCTCCGGCGCCTCGTTCGCGAGCAGGATGCCGTGGTGGATGGCGCGGTTGAAGATCGGCAGCAGCGCGGTGATGAACGGGTTGTGCGTGGCGGACGCGATCGAGTTGTGGAATTTCTGCTCGGTCTCATCCCACTGCGGATCGGCGGAGCGAATCATCTGCTCGTTCAGTTCGCAGAAGCGGAAGATCTCGTTTAGCTCCTCATTGCTTGCGCGAAGGCAGGCGTAATACGCCGCCTGCGGCTCGAACATGAGGCGCATCTCGTAAAGATCCTTCGTGTTCACGTTCGTGTTCTGGATCTTCAACACGTCGTAGTCTGCGTGGATGTTGCGGCTTTCGGTGACGAACGTGCCGACGCCGCGGCGCACTTCGACGAGTCCCCGTGTAGAGAGGATGCGGAGCGCTTCGCGAAGCGTCGTACGGCTGATGTTGAGCTCCTCGGCAAGCGCGGGTTCGTTCGGCAGCTTGTCGCCCGGGGCAAAACGCCCGTGCACGATCATTTCAGAAAGCCGGTCCGCGATTCGCACCGAAAGCGCGTTGTTTCCATAAGGCATAATCGTCACCTCCGATAATCGGATTATACCGCATTCATGTGCGGAACACAATAAAAATTCAGAAAGAGGGAGAATCACAATGGAAGGATTAACCATCATCAAAACAGAGCATCCCAAAGAAAAACCCGTAAAGGGGCAGAAGCTCGGCTTCGGCGTCGTCTTTACGGACCACATGCTCGTCATGCAGTGGGATCGCGGCATTGGTTGGCACGACGCGAAGATCGTCCCGTACGGACCGATCACCATCAGCCCGGCGAGCACCGTTCTGCACTACGCGCAGGAGACGTTCGAGGGCATGAAGGCATACCGCGCCGAGGACGGCAGAGTCCTTTTGTTCCGTCCGGAGGAGAACTTCAAGCGTCTGAATCTTTCGAACGAACGTATGTGCATCCCGACGCTCGACGTCGATTTCTGCGTGGAGAGTCTGAAAGAACTCGTCATGCTCGATAAGGACTGGATCCCGTCCGATCCCGGCGCGTCGCTGTACATCCGTCCGATGGTCATCGGCAACGAGTCCCGTCTCGGCGTGAAGGAAGCGGACAGCTACCTCTATATGGTGCTGCTTTCCCCGTCCGGCGCGTACTATGAGAGCGGCTTAAAGCCCGTCCCGATCTACGTCGAGGAGGAATACGTCCGCGCGGTCCGCGGCGGCACCGGCTTTGCGAAGACCGGCGGCAACTACGCGTCCTCGATGCTCGCGCAGGAGATCGCGCACAAGAAGGGATATTCGCAGGTGCTCTGGCTCGACGGCGTCGAAAAGAAGTACGTCGGCGAAGTCGGCGCGATGAACATCTTCTTTGAGATCGACGGCGAGGTCATCACGCCGGCGCTCGACGGCAGCATTCTTGCGGGCATCACGAGAAAGTCCATGATCCAGATCCTGCGGGACAAGGGCGTCAAGGTCACCGAGCGGAAGATCGCGATCCAGGAGGTTGCCGACGCATACGACGCGGGCAAGCTCAACGAGGTCTTCGGCACCGGCACCGCGGCGGTCATCTCCCCGGTCGGCAAGCTCGAATGGGGCGACAAGGTCATGATCATCAACAATCAGGAGATCGGACCGCTCAGCTCCTACGCTTACAAGACGCTGACCGACATCCAGTGGGGCCGCGAGAAGGATCCCTACGGCTGGTCGATCGAGATCGGTCGGATGTAATGAAACAGGTCCCGAACCACGCAGCAGCACGGTTCGGGACAATTTGCCGCTTGCGGGCAAAAAAGGATGGAAAAACCCGTGCCCGTGTGGTAAAATGATTGCGAAATATTCCAAGGAGGAATAAACGAATGATACCAAAAATGATGGATGCAATCGTCAAACCCGTTGCGGACGTCGGTCTCGAACTGCGCCAGGTTCCCGTTCCGGAACCCGGTCCCGGAGAAGTGCTGATCAAGGTTCACAAGACGGCGATCTGCGGCACGGACGTGCATATCTATGACTGGACGCCGTGGTCTGCAGAGCATGTGAAACCGCCGATGGTCATCGGTCACGAATACGTTGGCGAGATCGCAGCGCTCGGCGCAGGTGTTACCGGCCTTACCGTCGGCATGCGCGTATCCGGCGAGGGACACATCACCTGCGGCCATTGCCGCAACTGCCACACGGGAAACATCCAATGGTGCAAGAACACGAAGAGCGTCGGCGTGGATCGCGACGGTGCGTTCGCGGAATACGTCTGCATCCCGGAAAAGAATGTCATCATTATTGACCCGCAGTTGGACGAGGATGTCGTCGCTTTCTTTGATGCGTTCGGCAACGCTACGCACACCGCGCTGATGTTCAACCTCGTCGGCGAGGACGTGCTGATCACCGGCGCAGGTCCGATCGGCGTTATCGCCTGCGGCATCTGCAAGTATGCCGGCGCACGCCGCGTAGTCATTACCGATATGAACGAGTACCGTCTTGACCTCGCCCGCAAGATGGGCGCGGATGCCGCGGTCAACGTCGCCAAGGAAGATCTGCAGGAAGTCATGAAGCAGCAGGGGCTCGTCGAGGGTTTCGACGTCGGTCTTGAAATGTCCGGCTCGGGTGCTGCCTTCAAGCAGCTGCTTTCTGTCATGCGCAACGGCGGCAAGGTCTCGCTTTTGGGTCTCGGCAACGGTCCGATCTCTCTCGATATGAACCTCATCATCGGCAAGGGACTGACACTGCAGGGCATTTACGGGCGCAAGATGGATAACTGGCATCAGATGTCCTATATGGTGCAGGGAGGTCTCGATCTGCATCCGGTCATTACGCACCGTTTCCACTACACCGAGTTTGAAAAAGGCTTCGAGGCCATGCATTCCGGCAATTCCGGCAAGGTTATCTTTGACTGGACAAAGAAATAACGGAGGAAAAAACCAATGAAGAAAGCATACGGCATCTACCGCGAACAGCTTGACGCGATCCGCGAGGCGGGCACGTACAAGGAGGAGCGCATCATCACGACCCCGCAGAAAAGCCGCATCGACACGACAAAGGCAAAGGGCGTCGTCAACATGTGCGCGAACAACTATCTCGGACTTTCCAACAACCCCGAACTGATCGCCGCCGCCAAGGCAAGCTACGACGAGTGGGGCTTCGGCCTCAGCTCCGTCCGCTTTATCTGCGGCACGCAGGACATCCACAAACAGCTCGAAGCGCGCATCGCAAAGTTCGTCGGCACCGAGGACGCGATCCTGTATTCCTCCTGCTTCGACGCAAACGGCGGTCTCTTTGAGACGCTTTTGGGACCCGAGGACGCGGTCATCTCCGACGAGCTGAACCACGCCTCCATCATCGACGGCGTGCGTCTCTGCAAGGCAAAGCGCCTCAGATATCACAACAACGACATGGAAGACCTCAAGGCAAAGCTTGAGGAAGCCAAGGACTGCCGCATCAAGCTGATCGCGACCGACGGCGTGTTCTCGATGGACGGCTATATCGCAAACCTCAAGGGTATCTGCGACCTCGCAGAGGAATACGACGCGCTCGTCATGGTCGACGATTCGCACGCGGTCGGCTTCATGGGCGAGCACGGCAGAGGCACCGCGGAGCACTGCGGCGTTATGGGCCGCGTCGACATCATCACCGGCACCTTCGGGAAAGCGCTCGGCGGCGCTTCCGGCGGCTACACCGCGGCAAAGAAGGAGATCATCGACCTTCTCAGACAGCGCTCCCGCCCGTATCTGTTCAGTAACACCCTCGCGCCCGCGATCTGCGCCGCGACGATGAAGACGATCGACCTTCTCGAGGCGTCCACCGAGCTTCGCGACCGCGTCCACGCGAACGCGAACTACTTCCGCAAGGAAATGGAAAAGCTCGGCTTCGACCTGCTTCCCGGCGAGCATCCGATCGTTCCGATCATGCTCTACGACGCGAAGGTCGCGCAGGAGTTCGCAAACCGCATGCTCGAAAAGGGCGTGTACGTGACGGGCTTCTCTTACCCGGTCGTTCCGATGGGCAAGGCGCGCGTCCGCACGCAGATCTCCGCGGGTCACACCAAGGAGGACCTCGATTTCGCCGTCAAGTGCTTCGGCGAAGTCAAACAAGAAATGGGTCTCTGATCCGGATATCACAAAAGCCCCCGCAGTCGCGGGGGCTTTGTTTATCTTTCGCGTTTTATTCTTCCGGTTCGTCCGGGGCGTATTCGAGGATGTCGCCGGGTTGGCAGTGCAGCGCTTCACAGATGGCGATGAGCGTGGAGAACCGGATCGCGCTGATGTGTCCGTTCTTGAGCTTTGAGAGGTTCACGTTCGCGACGCCGACCTTTTCACTTAGCTCGTTCAAACTCATCTTCCGGTCCGCCATGACGCGGTCAAGCCGCAGAATGATTCTTCCCATACGCGCACCTCACAGCGTTTCGTCGGCTTCCTTCTGGAGCTGGGCGCCGTAGCGGAAGATCATCGTCAAAAACAGCACGATCAGGGCAATGATGATCGGCGCAAAGCTGAACGAGACCTCAAAGCCGGTGTTCATGCCGGAAGGATTCAGCGAGAAGGAGAGATCGAGCGAACGGTGAATCAGCGAATTGACGACCGCTTCGGCTGCGCTCGATACGACGGAACCGATCAGCAGCACCCAGGAGAAGACCGTCATGCGATGAATGACGTCTTCCGAGAACGGCGTGTCGCAGTGACGGAAGCTGTCCGAAAGCCGTTTCAGAAAGATGAATACGACCAGCAGCGTTGCGCAGTAGATCAGACCGGTGAAGGGCGCGGACGCAAGCTTGTTCAGCTGAAACTCCCAGCGCTCGGTCGACGCGTTGATCAAAAGACCGTCCGCGGTTTTTTCCATCTGCATGTCGGTAAATTCGCTGCCGTTGACGGAAAGCTGCGCGTTCAGATCCTTCGGATCGTCGGGGATCTCGTCCATCCATCTGCCGATGATGCTGTTGCCGACCTTAACGTCCAGATCGGTCGAAACGCCGACGGTGGCAGCGTCCGCGGGCAGGACGGCGAGCAGGATGCCTCCCGTGAGACAGCCGAAGCAGGCGACTGCCATCATTACGATCAAAACGATCGACACGATCTGACCGACAAGCCCGATGCGATTGACCTTTTTCTTGATGTTGTTTTCCATGGTTGTTTCCTCCGTTTGATTTCGTAAATTTATTAACGACTATCGTTAACTTCTGAACGCAGTATACACCATGCTTTCACGTTTGTCAACACCTTTTTTACGAAAAACATTAAATTATTTACGAAAATGAAACGACACCGACGAATGTCCTTCCCCCTCGGGGGAAGACGACGGATGAAGGAGGCACGAAAAAAGGACCCCGCAGGGTCCTTTTCGTGATTTTAAACTTACGCGACCTTCACGCCGTTGACGTAGAGGGAGAAGCCGTTCGTGACGATCCGGGACACGTCGCCTTCAAACGAGGTGATGTACGTGTCCGCGATCAGCGTCCATGTGGACGTGCCGTCGAGCGTCACATGCACCGTGCCGACGTCGGTACTGACCGTTTCGCCCTTGGCATTGGTGATCGCGCCGGAGATCGCGCAGGTTATGCTCGAACCGTCCGTAAGCGAGAGCGTCAGCTCCGAATCGCTGCCGACGAGGATCGTGCCGGAAAGCACCTGACGGATCGCTTTCAGCGTCGCGATATTCTTTGCGCCGCTCCAGCCGTCCGCCGAGACCGAAAGCAGGACGTTATTGGGGTCCTCGTTCGTGATCGAGACGCCGGAGAGCGTGATGACCGCGTTCGTGTTCGTCACGTGGAAGACGTGACCGGAAAGCGAGATGAGCCGTCCGCCGGTCATGGTAAACTGTGCTGTGCCGGAATCCGCGTCGCCCGACATCGACTGATAGAGCATGATGGAATCGAGGAACGCCGCGTTGCTGTTGCGCTGCGTGTTGTTCGCGGTCAGCGTACAGTCGGTAAGCGTGATGCTGTTTTTGCCCTCGATGACCGCGCCTTCGCTCTGATTCGAGACGAGGACCGCGTCCTTGACCGTGATCTCCGCCGTCGAATAGACGACAGGGGAGCCGAGTCCGTTCGAGGTATAGGTACCGCCGGAAACAACGACCGTGCCGCCGCCGCGGTCGGTGCGGATCGGGGCGGAGGACTGCCCGGAAGTGGTGACGGTGAGGTTGTTTGCGATCGTTTTGCCGCCGCCGGTGGTCATAATGCCGCCGGAGCCCGAGCCGGTCGTGGTGATGACCGTATCGGTGATCGTGACGGTCGTGCCGTCGCCCGCAGCGCCGTTTCGGCCGCCGTTGCCGCCGTAGCTGAACACGCCGTTTGCGCCGGAGGCAGAGGTTTCGATCGTGCCGCCGGTGATCGTGACCTGCGCGCCGTCCTTACAGAGAACGCCCGCGTTCAGGCCGTAGAAGTTGCAGTTGTCGCCGCCGTTCGAGTCGCCGGTCTTGGTGACGGAGGGATTCGTGATCGTGACCGCGTCGCCTGTCGAGATCAGCAGCGCGTTCTCGTCCGCGGTCGCGCTTGCGTAGGTTTTGCCGGATTCGGTCGCCGCCGCGGTGATTTCGTTTGCCGCGGTGTAGCTCACGCTTGCCGCGCTGCCGCCGGATCCCGGGGCGCCGGGGACGTCGCCCCCTACAGGCGGCTGACCCATACCATCGGGAGGCGTGCCCATACCGTCAGGCGGATTGCCGCCGGGACCGCCTTGTCCACCGGGACCTCCGAACCCGCCCTCCGGCGGTTCGGGCGGTTGACCTTCGCCGTTCCAGCCCTGCGGCGGCTCAGGCATGCCCTCCGGCAGTTCGCCGGACGGTTCGCCGAGGGTGAGGTTGCCTTCGGGGACCTCGACGGCTGCGTTCGGGTCGGTGGTTTCGTCCGTCGCGGTCTGCGTGTTGTCCGTCTTCGCGCAGGCAAGCAGCAGGCAGCTCAGCACGAGAGACAGTATCGATAAGATCCATTTGCGTTTCATAGCATTCTCCTTTCCGGGAAAGGCGATTTTCGCTTTTCTGTGCATAGCATATGCCGCGAACCTTATACGTAGTTTAAAAAGCAAAGAACAGACTGCCGGGAAGGGAGGCAGAATCCGCGTTTTCGTGACGAAGCTATACTACAGTATGCGACCGAGCGAAAACACGGATAATTTGCGGCGAAATGATAAGAAGAAAAGGCTTTTTCGCCTTTTCTTCCTGCAGATCATTTGACCGAAACCCTCGCCGCAAATGGTCTGACCCCTTTTACGACAGTCTGAGTCTGCCGGGTGATTCGGCAGACAGGAAGCTTTACGCGCCGGCGGCAACGAACGAATAAACGCAGTAGCCGATATAACCGAGAAGCAGGATCGCGCCCTGCACGCGCGAGCCCTTTTTGCGGATCAGCATCGGGATGATCAGCACGACCATCGCAAGCAGCGCAAGCGGCAGATCGAGATACAGCGCGGTCGGCGTAAAGACCATGGCGTCGCCGCCGGCGATCGTTGCGGGAAGACCGATGACGAGCAGAATGTTGAAGAGGTTCGCGCCGATGATATTGCCGAGCCCCACGTCGCCCTGCCCCTTGATCGCACTGGTCACGGTCGTGACGAGCTCCGGCAGCGAGGTGCCGAGCGCGATCATGGTGACCGCCACGACGCGCTCCGGTACGCGCAGGTAATCCAGCGCGAGGATCTGACCGTTCTCGACGAGCAGCTTTGCGCCGACGAACAGCGCCGCCGCGGAGATCACGAGCATCAGAAGCGCGCCCCACATGGGCATGACCTTCTCGTTTTCATCGTATTCCGCTTCGCCGTCGCTGTCCTTCAGGCGAATCGAGAGGAACGAATAGACGCAGAAGCCGAGCACGAGCACGATGCCGATCACGCGGTACACGACGCCTGCCGCCGTTGCGGGGTTGCCGTTCTTGTCGATGAACTCGCGCGCAGGGCTGATCAGGACCGACAGAAACAGCAGCGCAATCGTGCCGACGAAGAACAGCATGCGCCAGCTGACGGACTTCTGTTTGACCTCTTTCGACGGACGCATGAGCTGTCCGATGCCGGCGATCAGCGCCGTGTTGCAGATGATGCTGCCCAGCGCGTTTCCCACGCTGATCTCGGGCGACTGTGCCTTGCCGAGCACGGCGGTGGTGGAGACGAGGATCTCCGGCAGTGTCGTACCGAGCGATACGATCGTCGCGCCGACGACGATCTGCGGGATCTTGAGCCGCTTTGCGATCGCGACCGCCGCATCGACGAACTTGTCGCCTGCAACGCAGATGAGCCCTAAACCTGCGAGAAACAGAACGATGGTCCAGAACAGGGAATCTGGGACAGAAAATGACATAACGACCTTCCTTTCGCATGAAAAAGAGACTTCCATGCATATCAATGATGCATAAAAGTCTCGCACATTCCGACCGGCAGCGGGAATTGCTCCGTGCTGACGCCGCAGGCCACGCTTTCGCGTCGGCTACTCCCTTTTACGGCGCTATTATATGTGAATTTTTTTCAAACGTCAAGTGCGAATTGTGGCAAATACCGCGCGTGTTTGCTATAATACAAAATGGATATTTATCTGATACCGCCGCGCTTAGATGCGGCGCAGTATCAACAGGAAAGGCGGAACAACCATGGACGTACAGAATCCGATCTATGTGACCGGGCATAAGAACCCGGATACCGATTCAATCGTCTCTGCGATCGCGTACGCCGCGCTGATGAACGCTTTGGGCGACCGGCGTTACACGGCGGCTCGACTCGGCACGGTCAGCGACGAGACGGCGCACATCCTCGAACGTTTCGGCTTTCCGGCGCCGGAACGCATCTATAACGTCCGCACGCAGGTACGGGACCTGAACTTCGACCGTCCGCCGGTGCTTTCCGCGGCGGTCACGGTACGCCGCGCGTGGGAAACGATGCTGAAAGGCGAGGGCGAAGCCACATTTCTGCCGGTCGCGGGGGAGGACGGAAAGCTCCTCGGCATGGTGACGACCGGCGACATCGCGTCGTTCGACCTCGAATCCTCGGAGAATCCGCATCTATCGGAAATCCCGTTGTTCAACCTCGTGTCGAACCTCGACGGACGGCTTTGGGACGGCAACAGCGGCGTGACCGCGCTTTCCGGGAACCTTCTGATCGCGGTCCCGCAGTCCGGCGCGGAGAGCACGTTTACGAAGGACATGATCGTCGTGACCGGAAACGATCCCGCGATCCTTTCGGCAGCGTTTTCCGCAAACGTCGCGTGTGTTGTCGTCTCCGGCGCGCAGATCGACCCGGCGATCCTCAAAGACGCGGGGGAGACGGTCGTCATCACGACGCCGTTTGACGCGTATCGCGCGGCGCGGCTGATCATCCAGTCCGTTCCGGTCGAGCGCATCCTGCCCGGCACCGAAACGGTCTCGTTCCACCTCAACGATTACGTCGACGACGTCCGTGAGCAAACGCTGAAATCGCGCTTCCGGAGCTATCCGATCCTCGACGAGAACGACCGCGTGATCGGGACGCTGTCCCGCTATCACCTGCTGCGTCCGAATCGCAAGCAGGTCGTGCTTGTTGATCACAACGAGGTTTCCCAGTCGGTCGACGGGCTGAGTGAAGCCGAGATACTTGCGATCATCGACCACCACCGCCTTGCCGACGTGCAGACCGGCGCGCCGATCTACGTGCGCAACGAGCCGGTCGGCGCGACCTGCACGATCGTCGCGTCCATGTTCCAGGAGCGCGGCATCATGCCAAATAAAAACCTGGCAGGGCTTTTAGCCGCCGGCATCGTGTCCGACACGATCTTCTTTAAGTCCCCGACGGCGACCCCGCGCGACCGCATCATGGCGGAGCGCATGGCGGCGATCGCGGGCGAATCGCTCGACGAGCTCGGACGCGACATCTTCACGCCGTCCGCCACGCGCGATACGGACCCGAGAAAGATGCTGCTCTCTGATTTCAAGCATTTCGTGATCGCCGGACACAAACTCGGCATCGGGCAGATCAACTGCATCGACTCTGCGGAGCTCTTAACACACCGTGACGAGTTTATTGCCGTGATGGAGCAGGTCAAGACCGAGCGCGAGTTCGACATCCTCCTTCTGATGCTGACCGACGTGCTGCGCGAGGGCACGGTGCTGCTCGCCGTCGGCGACGTCGATACCGTCGAGGAGGCGTTCAACGTCAAGATCAAGGACAACAACGTATTTCTTCCGGGCGTGCTTTCGCGCAAAAAGCAAGTCGTTCCGGCACTATCCGTACTTTGGGGGTAAAAACGAATGCAGATCCGAATCAACGGCATTCCCGCGGAAGTTTGTGCGGGAGAAAGTCTTCTGGACATCGTAAAAAAGTTGGGGCTCGATACTTCGAGCTTAAAAACACGTCCGATCGCCGCGGACATCGCGGGCGAGGTGTTCACGCTGAACTATATCCCGATGCGCGAAAAGGAACAGGGCGACAATCCCACGACGTTCCGCATGCGCAAGGCGATCCGAAAGGGCGGCGGCGACGTGAAGCTGATCCGCTATGAGGAGAGCCGCGGCCGTGCAATCTACGAGCGCACGATCATCTATATCTTTTTCCTCGCCATGCGCGAGCTGTTCCCCGCGGCGCATTGCAAGATCAATTACGCCATCGGTCCGTCGCTGGATGTTTCCGTGGACATGGATCCGCAGTTCACGCCGGATGACCTTGAAACGGTCCGCGCGAAAATGCGCGAGATCGTCGAAGCCGACTATCCGCTGACGCGCAAGCGCCTTGACATCGACGAGGCGATCCAGCTCTTCGAGAAGGACGGACAGGCGGACAAGGTGCGGCTTTTGAAGTGGCGGCAGTTCACGTATTTCGACGTGTATACGCACGGCGATTACGCGGACTACTTCTACGGCGAAATGCTGCCCAGTACCGGCTATGCAAAGGTGTTCGATCTCCAGTTCCGTCCGGGCGGACTGTTTCTTTTACGCCCGTCGACCGCGGACGCGGACGTCGCAACGCGCTATGTGTATATGCCAAATCTTTCTAAGGTCTTCGCGCGGTCGGACAAATGGGGCGATCTCATGCACTGCCGGTGCGTCGCCGACCTCAACGACATGGTGGAAAACGGCAGCGTACGCGAGCTGATCCGCGTCAATGAAGCGCTGCATGAGCGCAGATTCGCGGAGATCGCGACCGAGATCGTCAACCGCGGCGCGCGCGCCGTGCTGATCGCGGGACCGTCGAGTTCGGGTAAAACGACGAGCGCAAACCGCGTGGCAACGCAGCTCCGCGTGCTCGGCAAGACGCCGATCCTGCTTTCGCTCGACGATTACTACATCGACCGGAAGTACGTAAAGCCCGATGAGAACGGCGAGATCGATTACGAGCATATCAACATGATCGACGTCGAGCAGTTCAATATCGACCTCGAACGGCTCTTGAACGGCGAGCAGGTCGAGATCCCGCATTTCGATTTCAAGACGGGCTCGCGGCAGATGCTCGGGCATTTCGTAAAGCTCGGCGACGATGCAATGCTGATCATCGAGGGCCTGCACGGGCTGAATCCGCAATTGCTCACCCCGCGTGTCGATAAGAAGCTGATCTTCAAGCTCTACGTATCGGCGCTGACGACCTTGAACCTCGACGATCACAACCGCATCCCGACGACCGACGTGCGGCTTTTGCGCCGCATGGTGCGCGATTATCTCACCCGCGGCGCGACCATCGAACGCACGCTCGGCATGTGGGAATCCGTCAAGCGCGGCGAACAGCGCTGGATCTTCCCGTATCAGGAAGGTGCGGACGAGATCATGAACACGTCTCTGGTCTACGAGCTTGCGGTGCTCAAAAAGCACATCTATCCGCTTTTGAAAGACGTGGATTCGTCGAGCCCGTGCTACGACGAGGTCATAAACATCATCAAGTTTCTGAACTACATTTCGGACGCCGCCGTGGAGGATGAGATCCCTCCTACGAGCATACTTCGCGAGTTTGTCGGCGGCAACGCGTTCTATCGCTGAGGAGGCGGCATGCGCAATACAATAGGTAAGCTTTGCGTGATCATCGCGACGATCGTTCTGCTGTTTTCCATCGGGTTCTTTACGGTCTCGCTGATTCTGAAGGACAACGACGCGATCGAGCAGAAATACAGGGATCTGGACGTTTCGTCGCAGATGGGCATGAGTACGCCCGACCTTGCCCGCGCAACGACGGCGCTTCTGGATTACATGCGCGGCGATCGCGTGAACATCAAGGTCGAGGCGAAGATCAACGGAGAAGACGTCAAGGACGTTTTTTGGCACGAGAAGGAAATCGTGCACATGGCAGAAGTGCAGACACTCTGGCTCGGAATGGAAGCGTTTGCAAAAATCGGCGCGGCAGGCGCTTTGGCGCTGCTTCTCATTGGATTTCTGCTCATTGAGCGCGGCAAAAAACGCGCGATCCTGGCATCCGGCATCTTCTGGGGCTGCGGTATCTTCGGCGGCGCGCTCGCGTTTTTGGGGATCTGGGCGATCCTTGATTTTTCGAGCTTCTGGACCGTGTTCCATTTTATCATCTTCCCGGCGTCCCTGTTCCAATATCTGTCTGCCGGCGCGACGGTGCAGGCGATGAACGAGCTGAACTGGGTGCTGCCCGCTGACAGCGTCATGGTGAACATGCTGCTGCCGATCTTTCCGTCGATCGTGCTGCGCTGCGCGCTTGCCGTGATCATCGAGATCGTCGTTGCGGCGATCGTCGCCGTGTTTGTCGGCTACGCGTTCCGCAAACAGGGCAAGCCCTCGCCGGTCGCGGACGTTGTCGTGATCGAGCACGACGAGAACGAACCGGTTGCGATCAAGGGACCGGACCTCGTGTTGGCGCATCAGCTTTCCAACGCGCCGGTCAGCAAGCGTGAAGAGATCCGCCGCCGCGCCGAAAGCGGTGAGCCGGAGGAAGAAAAGCCGTCCACGCCGGTCAAGGAGCATCTCATCCCGCCGCTGTATCCGAAGGAAGCAACCGACGTGCCAACCCTTTCGTCCTCGCCTGACGGCAAGGACGCCTCCCCTTACACAGGGGAGGCAAAGCGCGACGGCGCTGACGAACCTGTAGGAGACGACGTCCTCGGCGCCCCGTCTGACGATGCGAACGAACCCGTAGGGACGGGCACTGCCCGTCCGTCCGAGCAGGACAGCGCGGAACCGGAGGCAGAGGCATGAGCTACGAATCGCTTGCAAAGGAAAAGCAGGCGGCGCTGATCGAACGCGGGCACGCGACGGTGCTTGCGATTGAGACCTCCTGCGACGAGACCGCCTGCGCGATCGTAAAAGACGGGCGGGAAGTGCTCAGTAACGTTGTGCACACGCAGATCCCGCTGCATCGGAAGTACGGCGGAGTCGTACCGGAACTTGCGAGCCGCAACCATGTTGAGCGCATCGGCGCGGTCGTGGAGAAGGCGCTTTCCGACGCAAATACGGAACTTTCGGACGTCGACGCGGTCGCGGTCACGTGCGGACCGGGGCTTGTCGGCGCGCTGCTCGTCGGCGTGAGCTACGCAAAGGGGCTTGCGCTGAGCCATAATCTTCCGCTGATCGGCACGAACCATATTTTAGGGCATATCGCTGCAAACTATCTGACGTTTCCCGACCTTGAGCCGCCGTTTACGGCGCTGATCGCGTCGGGCGGGCACAGCCACATCGTGCGCGTGCACGATTACGACCGCTGCACGCTGATCGGCCGCACGCGCGACGACGCGGCGGGTGAGGCGTTCGACAAGGTCGCGCGCGTGCTCGGATTGCCGTATCCCGGCGGTCCGGAGCTTGAAAAGCTCGCAAGGGAAGGCGACCCGAAGGCATTCCGCTTCCGTTCCGCGTTCAACGAGCGCGAGGACGAGTACGACATGAGCTTTTCGGGACTCAAGACCGCGGTCATCAACCTCCTGCACACCGCGGAGCAGAAAGGGGAGGAAGTGAATCGCGCGGACGTCGCGGCAAGCTTCCAGTACGAGGTGGTCTCGATCCTCTCGGACAAGGCGGTCCGCGCGGCTTTTGATACGCTCGTGCTTGCGGGCGGCGTGTCCGCAAACGCGGCGCTCAGAGAGACGCTTGCGAAGAAGGCAAAGAAAAAGGGGATCCGCTTCTGCTGCCCCGATTGGACGTACTGCACCGACAACGCCGCCATGATCGGCAGCGCCGGGTTCTATCTTCTCATGAAAGGGCACAGAGACGGGCTCGATCTGAACGCGACGCCGTATCTGTCCGTTGTATAGGGGCGTTATGGATTCGATCCGCAGATCAAAGGACATGAACATGCTCGAAGGACCGCTGCTCGGCAAGGTCTTTCTCTTTGCGCTGCCTTTGATGGCGACGAACCTTCTGCAGATGCTCTACAACGCCGCCGATATGATCATCGCCGGCATGTCCGGCGTGGATGGCGCGATCGGCTCGATCGGCACCTGCGGCGCGATGATCAACTTCATCCTGAACATCTTCTCGGGCTTTGCGATCGGCACGAACGTCGTCGTCGCGCGAAACATCGGCAGAGGCGACAGGGAAGCGACCTCGCAGTCGGTGCATACCTCGCTTGTGATGGCGGCGCTGTTCGGCGCGATCTGCGCGGGCGTCGGGCTTTTCGTGAGCCGTCCGATCCTGAAGCTGCTCGGAGACGAGGGGCACGTGCTGGAGCTTGCGACGCTGTATACGCGCATCTACTTTGCCGGCGCGCCGTTTTTGGCGGTCTCAAACTACCTCATCGCGATCTTCCGCGCAAAGGGCGACACGCGCACGCCGCTGTTCATTCTGACGGCGACGGGTCTTTTGAACGTCGGCATGAACCTCTTTTTCGTGCTCGTGATGAAGATGTCGGTCGACGGCGTCGCGTACGCCACGGTCATCGCGAACGCGGCGAATGTTCTGATCCTCGGTGTCGTGCTGATGCGCGATGCCGGATGGTGCCGTCTGGAGCTACGGAAACTTCACATCACCGGCACGGCGATGAAGGAGATCATCCGCGACGGTCTGCCCGCGGGCGTGCAGGGCATGCTCTTTTCGCTTTCCAACATGCTGATCCAGTCGACCATCATCGGCATCAACAACGCGACCTGCCCCGGCGGGTCGGCGGTCATCGACGGCAACGCCGCCGCGACGAACCTTGAGGGCTTTGCGTACGTTGCGACGAACTCGGTCTATCAGGCGGCGGTCACGTTCACAAGCCAGCACCACGGGGCAAAGAAGTACAAGCGCATCGGCACGGTCATGCGCTGCTGCTATTTCGTGACGGCGCTCGTCGCGGTCGCGTGCGCGGCGATCCTTCTGATCTTCCGTCATCCGCTGCTTGCGCTGTATATCCAGAACGGCAACGAGCTCGCGCTTGAGACCGCGTATACGCGCTTCTATATCAACATCGCGCCGTACTTTACGCTGGCGTTCATGGAGGTCGGCTCGGGCGTATTGAGAGGTCTCGGCAAGTCCACGCTGTCCACGGTCATTTCGCTTCTGGGCTCTTGCGTGTTCCGGCTTCTCTGGATCTATCTCATCTTCCCGTTGTGCCCGCAGCTTTGGATGGTGTACCTAAGCTATCCGATCTCGTGGTCGCTCACGGCGCTGACGCACTTCACGGTCTCGATGGTCGTCCGCCGCCGCTATATGCGCATGTACCCGGAAACCGTTCCGGACGAGATCGCGGAATAATACAAAAAGCCCCGGTTTTCCGGGGCTTTCGCATATTCGTTACATCCTTTTCAGCATCAGTTCCGCAAACGCGGCGGGATCGTCCAAAGGCAGACCCGCAACAAGCTTTGCCTGCGCAAGCAAAAGCTCGGCGTATTCCTTGAGCTGTTCGTCGTCGAGGTCTTTGAGCTTTGCGTAGACCGGATGCTCCGGGTTCAGCTCGAGGTGGAACGTCATCGGAAGATTCGCGCCGTTCGGCATTTGGCGAAGCACCTTGTACATCTCCACGCTCATGCCTTCCTCGCCCGCAAGACACGCGGCGGCGGATTTCAGCCGGTCGGTCAGCCGCACGTCAAGCACCTTGTCGCCGAGCGCGGTCTTGAGCCGTTCAAGCAACGGCTTTTCTTCCTCGGCGCGCTGCTCGAACGCTTTCTTTTCCTCCTCGGAGGAAAGGTCGAGGTCGGGATCGGAAACGGATTTGAACGGCTTTTCCTGATACGATTCGAGGATACGCAGCGCAAACTCGTCCACGTCTTCGGTCAGGCACAGGATGTCGTAGCCCGCGTCCGCGACGCGCTCCGCCTGCGGGAGCTTCTTGACCTGACTGAGCGTATCGCCCGCGGCGTAATAGATCGCTTTCTGCGCTTCCGGCATCGCGTCGACGTACTCCTTCAGCGTTACGAGCTTGTCTTCCTTACGCGAGAAGAACAGCAGCGTGTCCTTTAAGAAATCCTTGTTCATGCCGAACTTGTCGTACACGCCGAACTTCAGCGTGCGTCCGAACGCCTTATAGAATTCCTCATAGGTCTCGCGCTCCTCGCGCTGCATGCGAAGAAGCTCGGACAGGATCTTCTTTTTGAGATTGTTTGCGATGGCGGATAGCTGCCGGTCGTGCTGCAGCATCTCGCGCGAGATGTTCAGCGACAGGTCGGGGGAGTCCACAAGCCCCTGCACGAAGTTGAAGTATTCCGGCAAAAGCTCCTCACAGTGCTCCATGATCATGACACCGTTTGCGTAGAGCTTCAGTCCGCGCTTATAGTCCTTGCTGTTGAAATCGAACGGCGGACGCTTCGGAATGTAGAGCAGCGCCGTGTAGGACAGCATACCCTCCGTGTTGACGTGCAGCGTGGTGATCGGGTCCTCGAAATCACGGAACGCGTCCTTATAGAATTGAGCGTATTCCTCCTTCGTGATCTCGCTCTTGTTCTTGCGCCACAGCGGAACGCGGCTGTTCAGCGTCTTGTCCTCGACGATCGTTTCGTATTCGTCGCTGCCCTCCTTTTTGCGGGAGCGCTCGACCTGCATCATGATCGGATAGCGGATGTAGTCGCTGTACTTCTTGACGAGCGATTCGAGCCGGTAGGTCTCCAAAAACTCGCCATACGATTCCTCGTCGCCGTCGTCCTTCAGCGTCAGCACGATCTTCGTGCCGATCGGCTCGTAATTGCAGGGCTTTACCGTGTAGCCGTCCTCGCCCTCGGATTCCCAGACCGCGGGCTCTTCGCCTTCCTTATGCGAGTAAACCGTGACCTTCTTCGCCACCATAAACGCCGCGTAGAAGCCGACGCCGAACTTGCCGATGATGTCGATGTCCTCGGCGTTTTCGTGCTCCGCGCGGAACGCCTGCGTGCCGCTCTTTGCGATCGTGCCGAGATTGCTTTCGAGCTCAAGAGCGCTCATGCCGCAGCCGTTGTCGGTAATCGTCAGGGTACGTTCGTTCTTGTTCGGCTCGAGCCGGATTACAAACTGATCCTTGTCCACGCCGGTTTCTCCGCGCTGCATGGCGGCGTAATAGCGCTTGTCGATCGCGTCGGACGCGTTACTGATCAGCTCGCGCAGGAAGATCTCGCGATGGGTATAGATCGAATGGATCATCAGATCCAGAAGCTTTTTGGATTCCGTTTTGAATTGTTTCTTGCTCATAATACGCCTCAAAAAAGATGTTTTAGCACTCTCGTCTTCCGAGTGCCAAGCATATGATAGTCCCGCTGTACAAAAAAAGCAACCCCTTCGGAAAAGAGTTTGCTTGATTGTCACAATTGCACGCGATCTTTTCGAACGGAACGTGAGAAGTGATCGCATATCGTGCGGTGTAAACCGCATATCGTATTTGCATAGCAAATATATCGTGCGGTATAAGCCGTATATCGTTGAGATTGCACTTCGCGCAAACGATATTCCTTCGGAACGATATGTCCCTGACGGGACACGATATACCTGCGGCGCGATATGTCCCTGCAGGACACGATGCGCCTTCGGCGCATTATCCGTTCAGCATGTATGCGGCAAGATTCAGATACCCCGCAAAGCAGAGCCAGAGAAGGTACGGGATCTGCAATAATCCCGCCGATTTGCGCACGCGGCAAAACGCGACGGTCATCCAGACGGCGCAGCCGAACATGCCTAAAAGCACAAAGAACGCGGCAAGGCGAAGCTCCAGCGCAAAGAACAGCGGCGACCAAAGAAAGTTCAGGGCAAGCTGCGCGTAAAACGGGATCAGCGCGTCCTTTTTGCCGCGCGGATACGCGTTCCACACGAGCCCCGCGCCGAGCCCCATCAGAAGATAAAGGATCGTCCACGCGGTGATGAACACCCACGGCGGCGGCTGCAGCGCGGGCTGCGGCAGCGCTGCGTTTCGCTGCATGCCGTTCATCGAAACGAGCGCGGAAAGACCGCCGACCGCAAGCGGCAGCAGCGTCCACAACAAATACGAAAGATCGATTTTTTGCTTCCTGTTCATGGAACCAGTATATGCACCGGTTCCTTTGTGTATACCGTTATCGGCAAAATGCGCGGTCGATTTCCGCTTCGGTCCGTTCAAGGATCGCTTCCGCGTCTGCACCGAAGATGTCCAGCCCTTCCGCGCAGAACAGGACAGCGTCCTCGATCCCGTAAAACTCCTCGCCGAGTGCTTTCACGTAGCCGAATCCGTAATCGTGGCTTCGCACCGGCCCGCCCGCAGTTGCGACGTAGATGAGCCGTTTTGCGCGGCAGAGTGGGATCGGCCGGTCGCTGTCCGTATAATAAAAGGTCAGACCGACGACGTTGATCTGTTCGAAATACTGTTTCAGCGCGGCGGGAAAGGAAAGGTCCCAGTGCGGCGCAGCGATCACGATCGCGTTCGCGCGGACAAACTGCTTTGCGAGATCGAAGATCGGATCGGAAAAGTCGCCCGCCGCGATGCACGCGTCGCGCTTACGGAGAAACGTTTCATCCGTTTTCGGAAAGTCGATTTCTTCAAGCCGGACCGTTTCGACCGGATCGGAAAGGTGCGAAAGGACCCGCTTTGCAAGCCGTTTCGTGCGGGACGCCTCCCGCACGCAGGCGTCGATGAACAGGATCATAGGCGCCTCAATCGACGAACACGCGGTCTTTCAATCGCTGCATCGCTTCCTCAACGAGCGAAGCGGGCAGGGCGACGTTTAACCGGATGCTGTCCGGCTCGCCGAAGTCTGCCCCGCGCTGCCAGATGACGCCCGCGCGCACGCCGCGGCGTAAAAGTTCGTCCATCGGCACGCCGTGCGCATCGCACCATTCTTTGCAGTTCAGAAACAGCATGTACGTGCCCTCGGGCAGGAACATCGAAACGCCGGGGAAGTGCGATTCCATGAAATACTTGACGTAGCAGAGATTCCCGTACAGCACCGCGCGGAGCTCGTCGAGCCACTTTGCGCCGTCCGGACTGTACGCGCCGAGGAGCGCATGGAGCGACAGCACGTTGCAGGAATTGTAGAACGTCGCTTTGCCGCAGTCGGTCACGATCTTATTGAGTTCATCGTTATAGATGATATGATACGAGCCGATGAGCCCTGCCAAGCTGAACGTCTTGCTCGGAGCGTAGAACGCAATCGTGCGCATCTTCGCATCCTCATTGACGCTTTGCGTCGGGATATGCTCATGATCCTGAAAGGTCAGGTCCGCCCAGATCTCGTCGGACAGAACGGTGCATTCGCAGCGGCGGTACACGTCCATTGCCTGCTCGATCTCCTCGCGCTCCCACACCCGACCGCAGGGGTTGTGCGGCGAGCAGAAGATGACGACCCTGATCCCGTTTTCTTTGATCTTCTGTTCCATGTCGGCGTAATCCATGCGCCAGACGCCGTTTTCGTCTCGCGTCAGAGGACTCGTCACGACGCGGCGGTGCATGTCCTCCAGCACGTGCAGAAAGCCCACGTAGGTCGGGCTGTGCACGAGGATCGGATCGCCCTCGTTCGTCAGCGAGCGAAGCGCTGCGGAAACGCCGCCGAGCACGCCGTTTTCATAGCCGATGTGCTTTTTTTCAAGGCCCTCGACGCCGTGGCGCGTCTTCTGCCACCATTTTATCGCGTCAAAGTACGCGTCCGGCAGCAGAAAATAGCCGAAGTTCGGGTGATCGAGGCGCTTTTTGACCGCTTCCGTGATGCTCGGCGCGGTCGGAAAGCTCATGTCCGCGACCCACATGGGGATCGGGCGAAGACCCTCCTCGACGGTCACGTCGGGATAGGGGATCACGTCGACCGCAAGCGCGTCCCTGCCGCGCCGGTCGAGGATGGTGGTGAAATCAAACTCCATAAAATCCTCCTTTGCATGCAAAGCGGCGGGGGAAATCCCTCGCCGCATATCAATCAGACCGTTTTTTGAGAAATACCTTTGATGGAATACACCGTCCAGTCGTGATCCGAGAAGGACAGTACGGAATCGCAGTACGGACACTTGATGCTCTCGTTGACGGACAGCGGCGCGCCGCAGTTCGGGCAATGACGCTCGGAAACGCCCTCTTCGCGCGGTTCGGTCTTCCTGCCGATCGGACGCGACAGCGAATACTCGTAGGTCATGAATTTTTCGTGATCGCGGCTTCCCGCAACGACCTTGCCGGTCTCGTCGTCCAGCGTGTAGTCCGTGATGCGCGCGTAGATCTCCGCGACGATCACGTCCTCGCCCTTGTCCTGATAGGTGCCTTTGAGGTCCACGGACAGTACGGCGACGCGCTCGACGTAATTGGTGCGGTGCGCGGCTTTCAGCTGCTTCATCTGCCGGTCAAACTGCTGCCAGAGCGCGTCCGCAAAGTACGGACGGATCGGCTCGACGTCGCGTTTTGTACAGCAGTCCTGCATCTTGATGTACAGGTTCTGGAGCCATTCCTTGAGATCTTCCTCCGAGAAGTTCGGATCGCTCTGCATCAGCTCTGACATCGGATGCAGCTTGGAAGCGGCGGTGCGCGTTGCGCCGGGCGTGACGGTCCGACGGTTCGTCCTTTTGCTCTTTGCAAATGTAGCGATGAGGAGCACGGTCACAACCATGACGACAATGATCAGGTCCGACGTGTCGCAGGAACCGCCGGAGCGCGTGGAATAATAACCGTTTGAGGAGCTGCCCCAATCGGAGCTTCCCCAATCGGAGCCGCCGCCCCAGTCGGAGCCGCCTCCGCCGTAATCCCCGCCGCCGGAAAAGTCGCCGAGATCGGCGCGTCCGATGCGCGGCGTAAGCACGAACACCGCGACGAGCAGCGCGGACAAAAGAACCAGCAGGATCCGTTTCTTCATAAAAATCTCCTTTTCCGGGGCAACGTTGTCTTTTTTACAGTATATCATATTGTCCGGAAAGTGCAACATCCTTTCCGCACGCGCAGAGTGCGGCAGAGTTGTAAAATCATTGGAAACACGGTGCCGGTATCGTTGACCCGGAGGACAAGGCGTGATACGATACCGATATCAAAAGACGCGCAAAGAGCGCGGCGGAGGATGATATGAAGTGCAAAAACTGCGGCGCGACGCTTGACGAAGGCGCGCTGTTCTGCCGGAGATGCGGGACCTCGGTACCCAAGGTGCCGGAACCGGAACCGAAGCAGAAGGCAAAGAAAACCGTGTTCTCGGGGATTTGGGATCGTGTATCCGGTTGGTTCGGACGGGTCGGAAAATGGTTTTCCGGAACATACGCAATGATCCGGAACCGGCTTGCGGGACTGAAAACCGCAAAACCGGCGCAGAAACGCCGCTTCCTTCTGCTTGCCGGCACGTTCGCGGCGCTGCTCGTTATACTGATTGTCGTGATCGCGTGCGCCGTCTCCTGTAAAAAGCCGGTGAAGTACGAAACACCGGAGAAGCTGACCGAAGCCGTCATCGAAACGCTCGAGAAAGGCGACGGCGAAGCGCTTTACAGCATGGCGGGACTGTCTCATAAGGTCCTCGGCGAGCATACGGAACTCTTCGGCGCGGGCGACACGCCCGAGACGGTCATGCAGGGCTATTACGAACGGCTTGCGGGCGATCTGTATGCCGAGCTTACGGCGGAGTACGGAGAAGGATACCGGCTCGAGGGACAGACGGAAACGACCGTCGTTACCGACACGACGATCTTTGAGGCAAACCGCGCGCTCAACCTCGAGGCGGAGAAGTACGCCGAGATCACGGGACCGCTTTACGTCGGCGATGCGTTCGTCAAAAACCTGCGCATCGTCGCCGTCGAGCTGGACGGCGCGTGGAAGCTGCTTGCCGTGTATCTGTATTGAAAATCTGCGATTTGAAACGCCCTTTCCGGGCGTTTTTTTCTTGTACTTTTTGCGCGTTTCCTGTATAATGAAGCTATCATGGATCGGTATGCGCATCTGCGCGGAAAGGAATCTTTATGCGGCTTCGCAAACGGCTGTTCGCGCTTCTTCTCGTCCTCGTTCTCACGTTCACGCTTCTGCCCGCGGCGGAGGCAAAGACCGGCACGCTCGTCAGTAACACCGGCACGCGGCACGTGGTCTGCACCGCGCTTTCAAGCCAGGCGCAGGCGTACTATACCGGCGATTATACCTATTCAGCCGTCAGCGCGCTTTCGGCGTCCGCGAGCGATCCGATGAGCAGCGCGATGTTCAGTCGGCTTTCTACGCTGATGAGCTCGACAGAGGATGAGAATAATCCTGTCACATATAATAATCTCAAGACTTATTGGAAGAAGACCGATGCGAACAACGGTTCGTCGAATCCGGTCCTGTTCTACTCAGATGCTTTGAACGGCAGCTATAACCGCGAACATGTTTGGCCAAACAGTCACGGAACTTTTGATCAAAGCGGCGCTGGTTGTGATATACACCATCTTCGTCCGACGAATTCCACGATCAATTCGACACGCGGCAGCCTTACAATGGGCAATGTCCGAAATACCGGCGTGACCTTCAAAACGGCACAATATGAAAACAAAGACGTTTTGTATTATACAACGAGCACCGTTGAGGTCAACGACAACATCAAGGGCGACGTCGCGCGCATTCTGCTCTATGTCTGGTGCCGCTGGCAGGAGCCGAACCTCTATCAGGATACCGGCGCAACCACCGGAAGCGACGGCAAAAAGGTCATCGAATCGCGCGAGACCCTGCTGCAATGGATGGAGCTCGACCCGGTCGATACCTGGGAGATGTCGAGGAACGACCAGTGCGAAAACGTGCAGGGCAACCGCAACGTCTTTATCGACTATCCCGAATATGCGTGGCTGCTTTTCGGACTCACGCCGCCTTCGGATTATCAAACGCCGAGCGGTATTGCGGCGGGCGGCACGCCCGTAACGAGTCCGACGCCTACACCGACTCCGTCCGGATCTGCAACGCCGACCCCGACGCCGACCCCGACGCCGACCCCAACGCCGACGCCCGGCGACGGATCGAACGTGACCTATACGCTTGTGGAGACTGCTCCTTCCGACTGGTCGGGCGACTACCTGATCGTCTATAACGACGGTCCGTACGCCATGGACGGTTCGCTGACGTCGCTCGACGTTTCGAGCAATTACAAGGAGGTTTCGATCGACAGCAAAACGATCACGGTCGACGGCGACGAGAACGATTTCTATTTCACGATCGCGCTAAGCGACAATAACTATACGATCAAATCCGCGAGCGGGTACTATATCGGCTGGGCGAGCAATTCCGCGAACGGTTTGTCCTGCAGCGCGGACACGGCGTATCCGGTGACGCTTTCGCTCTCCGGGACCGACGCGAATATCGTCGGCTCCGCAGGCGCGTATCTTCGGTTCAATACGCAGTCCGGTCAGACGCGCTTCCGCTTCTTCAAGTCGAGCACCTACTCAAATCAAAAGGCGATCTCCCTCTACAAGCGCGTAATCGCGCCCGAACCGCAGGCGGCTCCGGCGTTCAAGACACATGCGCTGGCTTTGGAAGGAAAGATCGGCATATACTTCTTCCTTGACCTTCCGCAGAACAATATATTCGAATATGAAGGCGTCAACTTCACGATCGGCAGCGTCGACGGCGCACCCGCG
>JAFZIH010000017.1 GCA_017554455.1 Clostridia bacterium
AAAAAAGCGCCGTTTCCGGCGCTTACATATGTTCCGCAAGGAATGTGTCGAGTTCGGCGCGTGTCGGGGAACCGCGTCCGCTCGGTTTGGAAACGCAGATCGCGGCGGCGGCGTTCGCCGTTTTCAGCGCGTCCGCAAAGGATTCGCCGGAAAGGATCGCGGCGATAAACGCACCGTCAAAGGTGTCGCCCGCGCCGACGGTATCGGCTACGGCGACGGGGAAAGCGGGGGAATGAAGCCGTTCTTCTTTGCGGTAGAGGTCCGCGCCCTGATCGCCGCTTCGCGTGATGACGGCGGCGCCGTGTTCGGAAAGCTTCCTTGCGGCAAGCTCGGCGTCGTGTTCGTTCGCGAGCATCGGGATCTCGTCGATCGCGGAGCCCAGGACGTAGTCCGCGGCGTCCTTTGCCGCGTGCAGATTTTCAAAGAACGTCGGGCTTTTCAGCGCTTCGACGCGCACGTTGATATCGAACGAAACGGGAATGCCTGCAGCTTTGCAGCGGCGCATAAGCGCAAGCTGTGTCGACGCGGCGGGCTCCTCGCGCAGCATCATGCCGTTGACATGCAGCCACGAAATGCGCTCCGTAATGTCATCGGGGATCTGAGAGACCAGGATCGCGTGCTGCGAGCCGAGATGTGCGGGGCAGGCGAACGCAGTGCGGTCGCCCTGTTCGTTGAGAACGAGCAGCACAAGCTGCGTGGGCTTGTCCGTATCCATCCGAAGAAGCGCCGCATCGACGCCTTCGCGTTCCAATCCGCGTTTCAGCATCTGTCCGTACGCGTCGTTTCCGCAGGTGCCGCAGAACATGACGGGAAGCCCAAGCCGCGCGATCGCGCAGGCGGTGTTCGCGGCGCTGCCGCCCTCCGCGGGACGAACGTCGGCATTGAGATACGACTTCGGATCGCCGGCTTTCGCTTTCAGCGCGTCGGCATAGGGAATGATGAGATCGGCGCAGATATCGCCGAGACAGAGTACGGGCTTCACGGTTCGGGCGTTTCCTCCTGCGCTGCATCGGGATAGGGGACGTACAGGATATCCGCGAGAGAACGGTTGGCGCCGGGATGATTGAAGCGCACCGAGTGCCAGGCGATCTGCGCGGAAAGCCCGCCGTCAAGATTGTATGCGCGCGTGCAGCCGAGATCCTTCATCAATGCGGCGAGCTGAACGAGGGTCAATCCCATGGAATAGCCGCGCTGCCGTCCGTCGACCAGTACGAAGCAGTAATGTCCGGGTTCGTAATACCCGATCGCCGCACGCGGATTTTCCTCTTCGACGTGGTCGGGAGAGTTGAATACGGTCAGCGGTTCGCCGTTTTCGTCCAGCAGCATCGGACCGAAATTCCACGTCTGCCAGACGCCGCGCGCTTCCATGTCCTCGATCGAAATGTCCTTCGGTGAATAGGTTGCCATTTCACCGTCGCGATACAGCACGCAGATGTCGCGGTCCAGCTTTTTGCTCTGATACTGAAATTCACCGTTCATGACGACGTAGCCGGTTTTGCCGACTTCACAGTAATCGCCGGACATCGCAAGGATCGCGTTGTGCTCCTCGGACATTTTTTCGATGGAAAGCGCTCGTAAATCGGAGAACTGTTGACCGTGAATACCGCGGCGAATGGATTCCGCGTTCTGCACGTAGATATCGGCAACGAAGTATACAAGCGTTTTGCCGGTTATTTCCGTCGTACTGAAACGCTTTATTGAGATGCTGCGCGTGTCGTCGCGGTACGTATCCTCCGTGTCGACGACGGTATCGGAAAACCGGTCGAAGAATTCAAAACGCAGGATGCCGATCTTTTCGGGGACAGGCGTCGGTGTGGGCGTCGGCGTGGGAGACGGCGTGGGCGTCGGCGAGGGCGTCGGAACGGGCGGAAGCGTGACCGTTTCCTCCGGTTCGGGCGTGAGCGTAATGATGATCTCCGCTTCGGGCGTGGGCGTATTTGTGGGCGGCTCGGTCGGATCGGGAACGGTCGTTTCGGGAATCGTGCCGCAGGAAACCGCGGCGATCAGACATATGATGAACAGCAGAATGCAGAGGATACGATGTCGGAACATTGAAGAAAATGCCTTTCCATGTCGATTCGAATGACAGTATAACACGGTACGCGCGCGTTGTCCAGTTCAGCCGTCCGTGCGGTCGATCGTGACCGCGGCGCGACAGCCGGGGATCCCGTCCGCGATCGCCGTTTCGATCCGTTTTTGCACTTCGTCGTCCGCAGAGCTGTATGAAAACGGTACGGCGACGTCGAACAGAAGCATTTTGACCTGCGGACCGCGTGTGACGCGGAAATCATGGATGGTCAGCACAGCGTCGATTTCGGAAACGATCGCCTCGGCCTGTTCGCGAAGCTTGCCGGTCTCGGGATCGTCGGTGATGATCGGGTCCATGTGGATCGTTGCGCTGCAATGAAACCGTTCGGAAAGGTACCGTTCGGCGTTGTCGATGATCTCATGCACGTCGCGGATATCGGCGTCGGCGGGAACCTCCGCGTGCAGCGAAACGAACACGCGCCCGGGACCGTAGTCGTGCACGATCACGTCATGCACGCCGCCGATGCCTTCAAAGGAAAGCGTCGCCTGTTCGATCGCTTGCACAAACGCGGGATCGGGTCGGCGGCCGAGAAGCGGCGCAGTCGTCTCACGAATGGACTTGAATCCCGTATAGAGAATGAACAGCGCTACGAGAATGCCGCTCCATGCATCGGGACGAACCCAATCGGGCAGATCGGCAAAGCGCGTGACGAGCGCGGAAACGAGGACCGCGAACGTCGCGACGGTGTCGGAAAGCGAATCGAACGCGACGGCCTTCAGCGCGGGAGAATCGAATCGTTTTGCGAGCGCGCGGTTATAATAAAACATGTAGAGCTTTGTGAGGATCGAAATGCCCATGACTAGGATCGACGGCAAAAAATGCGTCGTGTACGCCGGCTCGCCGCCGTGGATCACGATGTCGAGCGCGTTTTTGAACAGCGTCCAGCCCATAAGGATGATCGCGACAGAGACGAGCATGCCCGCGATATACTCGAACCGCCCGTGTCCGTACGGATGATCGCGGTCGGGCTTTTTGGACGCGATCCGAAAGCCGAACAGCGCGATCACGGAGGAGCCCGCGTCGCCGAGGTTGTTGAACGCGTCCGCCTGCAGCGAGACGGCGTTCGCAAGAAGACCGAATATGAGCTTGATCGTAAATAATATAAGGTTCAGAAAGATCCCGAAGCAGCCCGAAAGCACGCCGTATGCGCTGCGCACGCGCTCCGGCGGATCGGATTCCTTCTCACGGATGAACCATTTTGCAAGCAAACGAATCATTAGCACCTCTTATTTTGCAATTATAACATAAATAGCGGCAGAAAACAAATACAAAAAAACACTTTTCATCATCATGGCCGTATGCTATACTGTACGCAGAAAACAAGGAGGTAGTCACATGGCAACAGTATTCGGATCGCTCTGGGTCCCATGCCTGATCCTGAGCATCTTGGGAATCGCGTTCCTGGTCGGCGAGCTGTTCCTGCCCGGCTTCGGCGTAGCGGGCATCTGCGGCGTTCTTTGCCTGATCGCCGTCTGCGTTATGCAGTTCATGACGGCGCCGCCGCTGGTCGCGACGCTGGTTACGATCGTGCTCGGGCTCATTCTGGTCGTGATGGTGATCCTGTTCATGCGCTCCATGAAAAACGGTCTGCTGTTCCGATCTCCGATCGTATTGAAGGAAAAGATCGAATCCGAAGCCGTCAACCTTTCGGACTCGAACCCGGAATCGCTGATCGGCAAGACGGGCGTCGCAGTCACGCCGCTTCGCCCGAGCGGGATCGCTTTGATCGACGGCAGGCGCTACTCGGTTGAAACGCAATCGACCTTTACCGAAAAGGATACCGAGATCACGGTCATCGCGGTCGACGGTCCCAAGATCACGGTACGATGAAGTACTGTAAACAATGCGGCGTGCTGTACACGACGGACGTTTGTCCGAAGTGCGGCGTCGCGATCCCGGACGAGCAGGCGCCCGCGGCTCCCGCGGAGCCCAAGACCGTCCGGAAACAATGGATCGCGCTTCTCATTGCGATCCCGGCGGCGATTCTGCTCATTATGGGCGTTCTGTACTTATTGAGGCAATTATAATTAGGAGGAACTTATGGACGTTTTCATTCCCTGGATCATCGGCGCAGCAGTCGTCATCTTTCTGATCATCTTCTTCTCGTTCGTACCGATCGGGCTGTGGATCTCCGCAGCGGCGAGCGGCGTCAAGATCGGTCTCTTCGATCTCATCGGCATGCGTATCCGCAAGGTCAACGCGGCGGACATCGTAAACCCGATGATCAAGGCGACCAAGGCCGGATTGAAGATCCCGATGAACAAACTCGAGGCGCACTACCTTGCAAAGGGCGGCAAATCGAACGGCAAGGCAAGCGTGAACCGCGTCGTCGACTCGCTGATCGCGGCGCAGCGCGCGGGCATTCCGCTTGATTTCGAGCGTTCCTGCGCGATCGACCTTGCAGGCCGCGACGTGCTGAATGCCGTTCAGATGAGCGTCAACCCGAAGGTCATCGAGACTCCGATCATCGCGGCGGTCGCAATGGACGGCATCGAGCTTCGCGCAAAGGCGAAGGTCACGGTCCGCGCGAACATCGACCGTCTCGTCGGCGGCGCAGGCGAGGAAACGATCATCGCGCGTGTCGGCGAGGGCATCGTCACCACCGTCGGTTCCGCAAAGAGCCACAAGGAAGTCCTTGAGAACCCGGATACCATCTCCCGCACCGTTCTCGCGAAGGGCCTTGACGCGGGCACCGCGTTCGAGATCCTCTCCATCGATATCGCGGACGTGGACGTCGGCAGAAACGTCGGCGCACAGCTGCAGATCGACCAGGCGGAAGCAGACAAGCGCATCGCGCAGGCAAAGGCGGAGGAACGCCGCGCCATGGCAGTTGCGCAGGAGCAGGAGAACATCGCGGAAGTCCAGCGCATGCGTGCACGCGTCATCGAGGCGGAGGCAGAGGTCCCGCAGGCGATCTCCGCGGCGCTGCGTGACGGCAAGCTCGGCGTACTGGATTACTACAACATGAAGAATGTCATGTCCGATACCGAGATGCGCACCGCCATCGGCCGGTCGGCAGCACCCGCAACGGACAAGAAAGGAAACTAAGCCATGCCTTTCTTCCTTGTTTTGCCGTTCATCGTGATCGGTATCGTGCTCGCGACTGTGAAGAAGACGGCGGAACAGAATAAGCGTGCAGAGGCGCAGCGGCGCGCCGAGGAAATGCAGACGAGACAGTCTGCTGCCGAAGCAAAGCCGTACACGCCCGTGAGACCTTCCGTACAGGTACCCCCTGTACGGGAGGCGGCTCCCACGCCGAGAACAACGCCGACAGTTCAATCCGCGAGAACAGCGCCGAGGGTAACGACGCAGAAGCAGACGCATCCGCAGCACGACGAGTGTGCGCTGCGTCCCGATCAAAAGACAGCGTCGGTGCCGCCGTGGAAGCATCCGCAGCATGACGAATGCTCGCTGGAGCCCGACACGGCTGCAAAGCCCGAAGCGTACGCCGTACAGCGGCGCGTTCCCGCGCTTCATAACAGCGCAGCGGATATGGACCTTACGCCGGAAAACATCCTGCGCGGCGTCATCTTCTCCGAGGTCTTCGGCAGACCGAAAGCATTGCGATAATCCGTGCGAAAAAGAAGCATTGCAGAACTTTCCATACAGATCAGCGTATTGACCGTGCTCGTTATCCTGTACGGTCTTTCGCTGTTGCAGAGACCGCCCGTCTATCTCGAGACCGTGGCGGTCTCCGCCGTTCTCGTGCTTCTGTTCGGCGCCGGATGCGTGCGGTTCATTCCGACGTTCCTGTCGATGCTGACGGGGGAGGAGCCGCACATGATCCGCGAAGGAGACCGTACCTTCCGGCGCTGCGGCACGCGCGAGCTTACGAAACTGTTTTTGATCGTACTTGCCGTACGGCTTCTGGAATTCCCACTGACGTACATCGTGCATTACGCGCTGTTCGGATTTACGGGCACGTTCTTCGAGGTGCAGCGGCTCTGGCTCGATTTCTATCATCCGGAGACCGCGTTTCCGCTGTACGGGTATCTTTCTAACGTCTTCTGGATCATCACCGTCAACTTCAACCACGCGCGCTTCATCGGCTCGTACCTCTTTACGGCACTTGCCGCGGTCGCGCTCTATTACCTCGTTCAGCTCGATTTCGACCGGCGCGTCGCGCGGCGTACCGTCCGCTATTTTCTGCTGATGCCGTACGCGCTCACGCTGATGGGCACGGTGCCGGACGGGCTGTTTCTGCTGTTCTCGGTGCTGACGCTGCTGTTCTTGCGGCGAAACAAGTTCCCGCTCGCTGCGCTGTTCGCGTTCTTTGCGGTGCTGACGCACGCGCTCGGCGCGCTGCTGTTCTTCCCGGTCGTTTTCAGCTACGTTTCGTATCTGTACGGCAATGTCCGCAGCAACCGCACGACAGAGAAGGGCTTTATCATCCGGCAGATCCTGAACACGCTTTCGATCCTTCTGATCCCGCTCGGGATCGGGCTCGTCATGCTGTACAGCCGTCTTCGCTTCGGCGACGCGATGTGGCTCTATAACCTCGCGCTCGGCAGGACCGGCGAAGGGACCGCGACGCTTATGAACTGGCTGGATTCCGGCTTCTCGCTCGTGCGGACGGTCGGGGGAAACAGCACGGCGATCCTGACCGGAACGTATCTTGTACAGCTTGTCTACATGCTCTTTGCACTCGTCATGTTCCTGCTTGCGTGCAAAACGATCCCGTCGTCGTTTACGCTGCTGATGGCGGTCACGATCCCGATGATCGCGCTCACCGGTCACGTTTCCGATACTGCGCGCGTCGTCACGATGACCGCGCCGTTCGTCATCACGCTTGCCGCGCGCGTCAAAAACCGCATCGTCGATACGATCATCACGATCCTGCTGCTTGCGGGCTGGCTTGCATACTTCTTCGCGTTTATCGCTGGCTTTACGGGAGGCGGCTTATGAGCTTATGGAAGCTGTATCTGATGTTTCTGAAGATCGGATCGCTGATGATCGGCGGCGGATATTCCATGCTGCCGCTGCTCATTCGTGAACTGGTCGAACGGCACAAGATCATCACCGAGGACGAGCTGACCGATTATATGGCGGTCGCGCAATGCACGCCCGGCGTGATTGCGATCAACACCGCAACCTTCGTGGGCTACAAGGTCCGCCGCGTCGTCGGCGCGATCGTCGCGTCGCTCGGCGTGATCACGGTCCCGATGATCCTCATCGCGCTGATCGCGGCCGTGCTGAAACCGCTGATGGAGTACGAGATCGTCGCGCATATCTTTGCCGGGATCCGTCTTGCCGTGTGCGCGCTCATCACCGCGTCCGTCTTCAAGCTGTTCAAAAAAACCGTGACCAATGTGACGACGTTCGCACTGTTTCTGCTCGCGTTCCTGTTCGTCACCGTCGGCGGGATCTCGCCCGTGTTCGTCGTGCTCGGCGCGGCGATCGTGGGGCTTAGTTGGGGAGGGCTCAAAAAATGCTGACCTTCCTGTATCAACTGCTGCTTCTTTTCGTTGAGTTTTTCAAAACAGGACTGTTCGCCGTCGGCGGCGGGCTTGCGACCGTGCCGTTTATCCGCGACATGGGCGCGACGTACGGCTGGATCACGGAATTTGAGCTTGCCAACATTATCGCGATCGCCGAATCCACGCCCGGTCCGATCGGCGTCAATACCGCGACGTACGTGGGCTATCTCGTCTGCGGAATCCCCGGCGCGATCCTTGCGACGCTCGGGCTCGTCACACCGTCCGTCATCATCATTATTCTCGTCGCGAAAGCGATCAGAAAGTACTCCGATTCGTATATGGTCCAGAGCTTATTCAAGGCGCTGCGGCCCGCAGCGATCGGGCTCATCACGGCGGCGGGCTTTTCGCTTCTTCTGATCTCACTCGGCGTCAAGGCGGATTTCGCTCGTTTTACGTTCTCGGCAGACTGGTATTCGCTTCTGAAGCTCGGCATCTACGGCGTGTTCACGTTCTTTGCGTTCTGGAAAAAGACCGCGAAGATCCATCCGCTGTTCTTCATTCTTGTGGGCGGCGCGCTCGGCGCGATCCTTTCGCTTTGACGGTTGACAAACGCCGATTTGCGTGTACAATAATAACGATGCGATTGTGGTGGAACTGGCATACACAACAGACTTAAAATCTGTCGGGGAAACCTTGCGGGTTCGAATCCCGCCAATCGCACCACGAAACGGACCACCCCATTACGGGTGGTCCGTTCCGTGGTTGCTAGAATAATTAAGAAATCCTGCCAATCGTATAAATAGCCAATCGTATAAATAATAGTTGCTATTTTTCACAAATCCTGCAACAATTTCCGAGCATGCTCCGTCTAATAGACAGATGATCATTTGAAAGGAATATTCCGAAATGAACAAATCCCGAACAGACGCATGGTTTGCCGGTGAGATCGAAAAAGCGCAGCCGTCGATGTTTCGTGTTGCGTTTGCGATCCTCAGGAATCGAACGGACGTCGAAGATGCGACGCAAAGCGCGATCCTGAAAGCGTACAGCCGACTCTATACGATATCCGATCGCAAGGCCTTCCACAGTTGGCTGATCCGCATTCTTAAAAACGAGTGCTTCGATATACTTCGTTCCCGACGACCGATCGCCAGAATCGAAGACTGTGATACCGGCTATGAAATGCAGGTTCCGGATCCCGATCTGAATCGTGCGTTCGACGCGTTAAGCCCGGAAGAGCGATTGACTGTAACGCTGTTTTATTTCGAAGGATACAAGACGGCGGAAATCGCAAAGCTCACGGACGTCAGCGAAGGAGCGGTGCGAAGCAGATTGAGCCGGGCGCGTGCGTCGATGAAAAAACAACTTTCGGAAAAGGAGCAGAAACAATGAGTGCTTTTGATCTTCGCTTGAAAAAAGGGTTGTTTCCCGATATGCCCGAATCATATACGAACTGTGTGCATAGAACGCTTGAAAAAGTCGGGGTGAAGCCGAAACGAAGGATCTCGATCGTTTCGGTCGCGATCGCAGCAACGGCAGTAGCCGCGTCGTTTGCGATCATTCTGACCGGCGCTGTTTTACACAATCAATCACCGGAAAGCCGACCGGGAAACAACGTCGGTGCAGAACTTCCGCCGACTCCGCCGTCCGTTCCGATCGCTTCCGCGGAACCGGACTGGAACGGCACGACGCAGATCATAGCGGCAAAGGATCCAGACGAACGCTACAGCGACGCGGACGCCGAGAGATTCGGGCGGATCATCCTTTCCTTCCTGCACGAATGCGGCGAAAGCGAGCCGGATGAGCTGTGGATCCTGCACATTCGTCCGCTGCATGAGAATCTTCCGACGGACAATACCGCAAGCTACATTTCCAATGTTCTCGTACTGGCACAGAGCCGGTTCGGCGAATCGGACGGCCCCGATCTTTACTGTATTCAGGGACATAACGACGGAAAAGTGCTGTGGGGAACGCAGGACGGTTCGTTGGGTCCGCAGCGTGTACTCGGCGAATCGAACGGCATGAAACGATGGATCATCTTCGGAACCAATTCAAGCGAGGGTCAGTCCTTTGGACACATCAAAAGCTGTTACCTGACCGGCGGGGAAGACGGAACCGACATCGAGTTTTCGGCATTTCTGACGAACGAGGAAAGCCGCAGGCCGTTCGAAAACAGCAGATATTACGACCGCTTTTCAGAGTATTACCTGACCGTTGTGGGGGAACCCGATCTCGACCATGTGCTCGATCTTTCGCTGCTTCTCATCACAGATCAATCAAATTATGCGTTCCCGATCCGCGATCATGTGCCGGAGCTCGTCACCGTTTCCGCCGCCGATGCGGAGCAGATCCGCGAAAACATTGATAGTTTGTCGGCGAATACGGCGAAAAACGGCGAAACGACGGTGTATAACCTGTCAAATCAGACATCGGACACAGCCGAAGCGTATGCGGAAGCGATCCTGCATTGGCTTGCGCTGCGCGGAACGAAGCCGGATGAGCTCTGGATCTGCGGCGCTGCGCGATTCGCGTTTTCGCAGGAGAAACCGGACGACAAAGCGTATATCCTTACGATGTATGAATTTGACGGCGAAACCGGGCCGGAGCTGTTCTGTTGGCGCAGCGGAACGATCCTTTGGCAGACGACCGGCTACGATCCGTACTGTCTGAATACCGTCTATGATCCGGAGTTCAAAATGAACTGTCTGTTCGGCTTTTCACCGGCATACGACAACGGGCCCGTTGCAATGGAAAAAGGACAGTTTACCGCCGAGCGTGCGGGAGAAACGATTGCGGACGATTCCACAGTGTTCTATCCGGAACGCCCGCTTAAGGAGCTTCCGAAGCTTCTTTCGGGCTCGAAGTATACGGAATGGATGCGCGAGAGCTTCATCTGCCCGTATCCGAAGGAATATCAGCTTCAAAACTGCGTCTTTACGACGGAGGACGGCAGAACGTTCACGGCGCCGGACGGCGTGAAAGTATTGAATCTGATCCAAGCACCCGTGGAATAAAATGAATCATTTATACGATCGGAGCGGGCGCTCAGTCGAACCCCTTTGATCAAAGCAACCAAAAACTGCCGCATGCCCGCAAAAGGTTGGTAGCGACAGTTTTTCGTCGCGAGGGCGTTTACAACCGAGCAGAAAAGCCGAGCGTGACCTTTTGCGGAAAGGAACCGCAACGGAGAGGGTGAGCGGAGACATTAAAAATGTCGCCGCGAACGATTCGATGTTCGCGGCGACGTGGTGGGGATGTAGGGGCTCGAACCCTAGACCTCTGCGATGTGAACACAGCGCTCTGACCAGCTGAGCTACATCCCCGTGCCCGATTATTATACAAAACCGATTCTGTGTTGTCAAGACCGATTTTCGATCGCCGGTTTCCGTAAACTTTTTGTGCTGCTCTTTTCAATTCTGCAATTCTTTGCTATAATACAAAAAACGGAGGTATCGGTATGAACCCGCTTAACATTGCATTTTCAATCGGAAACGCCGCGCTGACGTGGAACGCGATCATGCTTGCGCTCGGCATCCTCGTCGCGGTCGTCGTTTCGGAGATCATCGTAAAAAAACGCGGCGCATATAAGGACCTTGCGCTGGACGCCTGCATCATCGGTATCCCGGCAGGGCTGATCGGCGGTCGGCTGTTTTCCGCGCTTTCCGGCAAGATCGCGTTTTCCGCGTTCTTCGACCTCACACAGAACGGCCTGAACCTGCCCGGCGCGCTGCTGTTCGTCGGCGTCGGGATCGCCGTCTGGCTGCGCACTAAAAAGATCCCGGCAGGCGAAGCGTTTGATCTTCTCATGCCCGGCGCGTTCTTCGGGCTTGCGGTCGGACGCTGGTCGGATTTCTTCCTCTGCGACGGGCTCGGCGCCGAAGTCGGCGCGAACGCGCTGAAATTCTTTCCGCTCGCGACGTTCACGCCGCAGTACTTTACCGATCACGCGACCGTCGCGTACGCCGTTTTTTTCCTCGATTTTCTCATCTGCCTCGCGCTCGGCGTCACGGCGCTTTTGATGAAAAATCAAAAGAGCGGCCGCACGTTCCGGCTCACGGTCATCCTGTATCTGTTTGCGGAATTCATTCTGGAATGGCTGCGCGAAGGCAGCACGCGCGAGATCGTATTCGGCGAGGTTCGCTTCAATCAGATCGTGCTGATGGCGCTGCTGCTGTTCTTTGCGGGACTTTCGCTGTACCGCGCAAAGCATCCGACTTTGGCGGCAGTATCCGGACCGGAGCCAAAACCGGATGAAGAAAAACCGGACGCGGCGGACGAGGCGAAGCACCCGGAGGAAATGCCGGACGCCGAACCATCGGACGAAGCGGCGGACAGCGGGGAAGGGGACGCGGAATGAAACGACTGTTGCTGCTGCTGTTTGCGCTGCTCTTGATCGGATGCAGCGCGCAGAGCGCGCATCTCATCTATCTGCCGGAGACGACGCCGACGCCCACGCCGATGTTTACGCCGACGCCGCCGCCCGAACCGATCCCGATCACCGTCGATCCGGTCACGGGCGAGGGCTTTTTGACGGATGACAACGGCATTCCGATCCTGAACGAAAAGACGCATTATTACGAGTATTATCTTTCGATCTCGCAGATGCGTGTCTTCGAAGAGAACGGCGAAACGCTTCTCGACGCGGTGATCACGAACGACTATCCGAAAAAGCTGTCCGGCGGGCTGCGCATCGTATTTTCGGAAGACGGCGTCAAATACGGCTATGCACAGCTTAAGACCGCGTCGGGCGATCTCATCCTGCTGCCCGGCGAAAACCGCGTATACGCCGACGTGCAGACGGAGGTCGACGTGCAGATGATGGAGTACACGATCGAGGTTTCAACGCCGTTTATACCGGTACAATGAAATAAGGACCCGTCAGGGTCCTTTCTTTTATGCCTTGATCCTGAGAAGATCGCCCGGCGCAAGCCGGAGATCGGTTCGGATCCGCAGGATCTGCTGCACGCGGTTTGCAATTTCGACCGGCTCGCCCTGCTCGTCGGTGATCTCGTTTGCGTACAGGACCGCGTTTGTGAGCGCGGGGGAGACGACCTCCAAAGCGTCGCCCCGAACGAATCGGTTCCGCTGCATTACGGTCGCAAAGCCGTTTTCAAAGCCGAGGACCGTGCCCGCAAAGCGATGCGTCTGCGTATAAACCCCGGCGTTACTGTGATCCTGCGGGAGCTCGCCGTGATAAAACCCGGTCGTGTACGGCCGGTGCGACACGGTGAGAAGCTCGCGCTGCGCGTTCTCGACGGTCATCGTGCCGTCCAGCATGCGGCGATACGCGTTGACCACGACCGCAACGTAATACTCCGTCTTCATGCGTCCCTCGATCTTCAGCGAGGTCACGCCCGCGTCGATGAGCTCGTCCAGAAGCCCGATGCAGCAGAGGTCGCGGCTTGACAGGATATAGCTCGAATTTCCCTCCTCAACGATCGGAAAGCTCTGGTTCGGGCGCGTTTCCTCGACGAGCGCGTATTTCCAGCGGCAGGGCTGCGCGCAGTCGCCGCGGTTGCCGCTCCTGCCGAGGATCGCGGAGGACAGGAGGCACCGACCCGAGTACGCCATGCACATCGCGCCGTGCACGAACGCCTCGAGCTCGAGATCGTCCGGCACGTTTTTGTGAAGCTTTCTGATCTCGTCGACCGTCATCTCGCGCGCAAGCACGATACGCTTTGCACCGAGCTCATACCACGTTCTTGCGGACGCGTAGTTTGTGCAGCTTGCCTGCGTGCTGACGTGCAGTTCCAACCTCGGGCACGCTTTATGCAGCGTGGTAAGCACGCCGAGATCGCTTACGATCGCCGCGTCGACGCCGCACTCCAGAAGCCGGTTTCCGTATTCCGGCAAAAGACCGATCTCGTCATTGTACGCGAGCGCGTTCACGGTCACGTAGAGCCGCTTGCCCTTTGCGTGAATAAGCTTCGCCGCCTCTGCAATGTCATCGAACGAAAACCCCGCGCTCTTTGCGCGTAGCTGCAAAAGCGGTCCGCCGAGATATACCGCGTCCGCGCCGAAGCGCAGCGCAGCCCTGAGCGCCTCCATCGACCCCGCCGGAGCCAAAAGTTCCGTCATATCGGTTCCTCCGAAATCACTTTATCCGAATGCGCGCGAAGGATCTTTTGGATCTCGACCGCGTTCTTTTGTTGATACCGGTCCGCCCAGTTCAGAAGATCGCGCAGGGAGCGAAGCGTTTCTTTCTTTCCTTTTTCGATCCCGAGCTTTCGCCGGATAAACCGGCGGATGATGCGCCGATGGTACACGCGTCGCGGTACGTTCAGAAACCGGATACTGTCCGCTTCCGCAAAACAGCGTCCGCACCATGCGTAATAGACGCCCTCAATGATCCAGTCGCTTTCCGTAAGGATCCGGTCGAGCAGCGCGTCGCGCGCCGCGGGATCGCGCTTTGTGCCGTACCTTTTAGCGGTATTGTCCCAGAAGAGATCGTCCAGATCACAGCGTGGAATGCCGTACCGTTCCGAAAGCCGTTTTGCGAGCGTGGTTTTGCCGCTGCCCGGACCGCCGATGATAAAGATCTTCATATTGCTTCGTCCCGCATTTCAGATTGAGATAAGTATACCAATCCGCACGCCGTCCGTCAACCGAAAGCCGCTTGCATCTCTCACCGAATGATGCTATAATACAAAAACTATAATGGCTTATTATGGGGTTGAAAGAGATTATGCTGCACATCGGCTGTCATCTGTCGCCGTCGGACGGACTTCTCAATATGGCAAAAACCGCGTCTGATCTCGGCGCGGACACATTTCAGTTCTTTTCGAGAAATCCCAGAGGAAGCAAGGCAAAGCCGCTGGACGAAACAGACGCGGCGGCAATGCGCGCATATCTCGGCGATAACGGCTTTGCACCCGTGCTCGTGCACGCGCCGTACACGCTGAACCCGTGCGCCGAGAAGCCCGAAACCTCGCAGTTTGCCGAGCTGTGCATGCGGGACGATCTTGTCCGCTGCACCGCCATGAAAACGCCGTTCTATAACTTCCATCCCGGCTCGCACGTCGGACAAGGGATCGCGGTCGGCATTGAAAAGACGACGGCGCTCTTAAACCGCATCCTCGACGATTCGACCGACACGATCGTCCTCATCGAGACGATGGCGGGACAGGGCAGCGAGATCGGCGGCACGTTTGAGCAGGTGAAAGCGATCATCGACGGCGTCGAACGGAACGACCGCGTCGGCGTGTGCCTCGATACCTGCCACGTTTTCGCGGCGGGCTATGATCTCGTGAACGATCTCGACGGCGTTCTCATGGAGTTCGACCGCGTGATCGGGCTCGACCGGCTCAAATTCGTTCATCTGAACGATTCGAAGTTCGCGTGCGGACAGCACAAGGACCGCCACGCTGCGATCGGCTTTGGGCTAATCGGCATCGAAGGCATGAGGCGCATCGTAAACCATCCCGCGCTGAAGGATTTGCCGTTCTGCCTCGAAACGCCGCACGAAGCGCTTTCCGAATACGCGGACGAGATCCGTCTTGTGAGGGGGATGACCGAATGAATCCAAACCTCGTTTCGATCGTTCCGTGCCCGGATTACGCGCCGGACGTGTGCGAAGCGGCACTTATAGCTGTATTGGAACCGCTCGGCGGGCTCGACTGGGTCAAGCCCGGTATGCGTATCGGGATCAAGGCAAACCTCGTCACAGGCGCAAAGCCCGAAAAGGCGGTCACCACACATCCGACGCTGCTTGCGACGCTGACGCGGTTTCTCAAAGCGCGCGGCGCGTCGGTCGTGATCGGCGACAGCCCGGGCAATCTCTATAACGCATCCGTGCTGAACCGTGTCTACGCGCTTTCGGGATTATCCGAAGCCGAAGAAGCCGGTGCGGAGCTGAATCACGATTTTTCCGAAAAGGACGGATTCCATGCGGATGCTGTGCAGGCGAAGCGCTTCACCTACACGGGCTGGCTCGACAGCTGCGACGCGATCATCAACTTCTGCAAGCTGAAGTCGCACGGCATGATGTCGCTATCTGCGGCGGCAAAGAACCTGTTCGGCACGATCCCCGGCACGATGAAGCCGGAGTATCACTACCGATTTCCGAACCCGAACGACTTTGCGGACATGATCGTCGACCTCGACGAATACTGGAAGCCCGTTCTGCACATCTGCGACGCGGTCACGGCGATGGAGGGCAACGGTCCCACGCAGGGCACGCCGAAGCATGTCGGCTGCCTGATCGCTTCCAAGAACCCGCACCGTCTCGACGTGCTCGCGGCGACGCTGATCGGGCTCGAACCCAAAGACGTGCCGACGATCGCGGCGGCGGTCCGGCGAAATCTCACGCCGGAATCTGTGGACGAGATCGAGATCGCGGGCGACTGGAAAGCGTTTCTGCAGGACGATTTCGAGATCATCCGTAACCGCAATTCGCTGCTGTTCGTCGGCGGCAACAACATCTTCGGCAGGGCGGTGCGCGGCGCGATCAACGCCTGCCTCGCATCCAAACCGAAGGTGAAAACAAGCGCGTGCGTGGGCTGCGGCAAGTGCCGCGACATCTGCCCGGCGCACACGATCACGATCAAAAACAAGAAAGCGGTCATCGACCGCAGACACTGCATCAAATGCTTCTGCTGTCAGGAATTCTGCCCGGTCGGCGCGATGCGCGTGCACCGTTCGCCGGTGGCAAAGCTTTTGACGCGCGGAAAGGAGAGCTCGAAATGAAACGAACGCTTGCGCTTCTTTTGTGTGCGGCACTTCTTTTGTGTGCACTCGCGTGCGGAAAGCCGCAGTTGGATGTCGGCAAACCGACGGTGGTCTGCACGATCTTTCCGCAGTATGATTTTATCCGGCAAATCGCCGGCGATCGCGTAAACCTCGTTATGCTCGCAAAGCCCGGCAGCGAGGTACACGGCTTCGATCCGACCATGTCCGAAATGTCCATGATCCTCGAATGTGACCTGTTCGTCTACGTCGGCGGCGAGACCGACCGATGGGCGGAGGACCTTCTCAGCAAAAACGGCAAGGATCTGAACGCCGTCGCGCTCGTCGACCTTGTCGAGACCGTCGACGAGGAGCTTGCGCCCGGTATGCAGGGGGAGCAGGAGGAAAAGCCCGAAGCCGACGAGCACGTCTGGACAAGCCCCGTTAACGCGATCCGCATCGTGAATGGGCTTACTGATGCGCTCTGCGCCCTTTTGCCGGAAGAAGCGGACGCGATGCGGGCGAACGCCGACGCGTACTTGAAAGCGCTTGAAACGCTCGACAGCGATTATCACGCGGTCATGGACACGGCACAGCGTAAAACGATCGTGTTTGCGGAGCGCTTCCCGTTTCGCTATCTCTGCGAAGAGCTGGGACTCCGCTATTACGCGGCGCTGCCCGGCTGTTCGAGCAACGAGGAGGTCTCGCTCTCGACCGTTTCGTATCTCATTGAACGCGTCCGGGACGAGCAGCTTCCGGTCGTGTTCAAGATCGAGTTTTCGGACGGACGGATCGCCAAAACGATCGCGGACGCGACGGGCTGCGAGGTGCTCGAACTGCATTCGTGCCACAATGTGAGCCGCGAAGACTTCGACGCGGGCGTCACATACCTCGATCTGATGCGAACCAATCTGGAAAGTTTGAAAAAGGCGGTGAATTGAATGGCGTTGCTGACGTTTGAAAGCGTGGGGCTGTCCTACGGCGGCGACAACGTCGCGCACGACGTGAGCTTTTCCGTGCAGGCGGGCGAGTTCTGGGGCATTGTGGGCGAAAACGGCTCCGGCAAAACGACGCTGATGAAGGCGCTGTTGGGCCTCATCCCGTGCGCGTCGGGCAGGATCGTCATGGGCGAGGGACTGAAACCCAACGAGATCGGGTACCTCCCGCAGCAGAGCGCGATCCAGAAGGATTTTCCGGCGTCGGTAGAAGAGGTCGTGCTGTCCGGCACGATCGGCTGGCGCGGCATGAAGCCGTTTTACGGCAGGCGCGAGCGTGAAACGGCGCGCGCGAACATGGACATGCTCGGGATCCTGCCGATCGCAAAGCACAGCTATCAGGAACTGTCCGGCGGGCAGCAGCAGCGCGTTCTGCTTGCACGCGCGCTCTGCGCGACGCGCAAGTGTCTCGTGCTCGACGAGCCGACGACCGGGCTCGATCCCGTTGTGACGGCGGACTTTTACCGGCTGCTGAACGACATCAACAAGCGCGGCATGACGATCGTCATGGTCTCGCACGACATCGAGGAAGCGGTAAGAAGCTGCACGCACATCCTGCATCTAAGCTGCCATCCGCTGTTTATCGGCACGGCGGCGGAGTACAAAAACAGTCCGATCGGACGGAAATACCTGAAGGAGACCGCGGTATGATCGCTTCGTATTTTCAGAATATGCCGGATATCATGACCCGCGCGCTCGTCGTCGGCACGCTTGTGTCGCTGTGCGCAAGCTTACTCGGCGTTACGCTCGTGCTGAAACGGTATTCCATGATCGGCGACGGTTTAAGCCACGTCGGCTTCGGCGCTTTGGCGATCGCAACGGTGCTGCACGTCGGAAACGCTTCGATGGCGGTCTCGCTGCCGATCGTGATGCTCGCGGCGTTCGTTTTGATGTGGCTTACCGAAAAGCGGCGCATGCAGGGCGACGCGGCGATCGCGGTGCTTTCTACCGGCGCGATCGCGATCGGAACGCTTTTATTCCGGCTCAGCGACAACCAGTATCAGGACATCTGCAATTCGCTGTTCGGCACGGCGTCGATGGCGCTGCTCTCGGATTCGGATATGTGGATCACCGTCGGCGTGTCCGTCGCGGTGCTGCTGCTCTTTATCCTGTTCTATACGCGCATTTTCAGCGTCACGTTCGACACGAACTTCGCGAAGGCGACCGGCGTGCACGTTTCCGTGTACAGCATGATGCTCGCGGCGCTGACCGCCGTGACCGTCGTGATCGGCATGAAGATGGTCGGCGCGATCATGGTCTCGGGGCTGATCATCTTCCCGGCGCTTTCCGCCATGCGGGTCGCAAAGCAGTTCCGGTCCGTCATGATCACGTCCGCGGTGCTGTCGCTTGTCTGCTTCTTTGCGGGCTTTTTCCTGTCGCTTCTCATCGAAGCACAGCCGGGTCCCGCGATCATCGCGGTGCACGTACTCGTATTCCTGATCTGCACGCTGATCGGATTTATGAGAAACCGCATCCGCACGCGCAAGAACCGCTCCATCGTCGTCGAGCCGCCGTGCAAAATGCAGTGACGCGCGTCATATTTTCCTGTTGCCCTTTTGCATCCTCGGTGTTATAATATATTCTGTAATTTATAAGGAGGTTCAAACATGAAAAAGTTCTTTTCCGAATTCAAAGCGTTTGCTTTGAAAGGCAACGTGGTTGACATGGCAGTCGGCGTCATCATCGGCGGCGCGTTCGGCGCGATCGTCTCCTCGCTGATCAACGACATCATCATGCCGCTTCTGGGTCTCATCATCAACGTCGACTTCACCAGCTGGGGCAAGGTCTTAAGCGACAATCCCGAAAACCTGTCCGCGGCCGAAGCGGCGGAGCAGGGCCTGTCCGTTCTCTATTACGGCAAGTTCATCTCCGCGATCGTTTACTTCATCCTGATCGCGCTCTGCATCTTCCTCGTGATCCGCGCGCTCCGCAAGGCGGAGGAGAAGGCCGCCGAAGCCAAGAAGAAGGACGAGCCCGCGCCCGAACCCGAAAAGGAACCGCGCCTCTGCCCGTTCTGCAAGCAGCCCGTGGCCGACGACGCGACCCGCTGCCCGCACTGCACCAGCGAGCTTCCGCCCGTCGAAGAATAACAGATTCGGTTCAAATGCAAAAGAGCGTCATTTTCGACGCTCTATTTTGTCATAACATGTAACGTATTTCGCTTTCATCGTTGTCTATCTAAACAGAAACATTGCGAATCGAGAGTAAACGCATGAAGAAAAAAGGGATCGTTGTTCTGATCGCCGTTCTTGCCGCGGTCATTTTGCTTGCCGTTCTGTGCATTCCGCAGCGCTACGAGCTCAGTGACGGGGGATCAGTCGTCTATGAAGCGAAATTGTATCGGATCGATAAATCGCATTCCATGCAGGCGGATACGCTGGATGGACAGTTTGTGTTTCTGGTCGGCACGACAGTCGAAATCCTGGGTGTCACGGTTTACGAGAATGTGTATTTTGCGGACGGCTCCGGTCCGCTGCCGACGCTTCCGCCCGGTGAAACGAGCATGCTGTACGTGCTCGACCCGGAAGGGACCGTTCATACGTTTCAGCCCGGCAGAGTGGGAATGACGAAGCTTGCGCTCGAGGATCGGTTCTATGCCCGTATGGAACGCAACGGATGCCTGATCGACTATAACGACGGACATCCGCATTACGACGTCTGGGTCGTGCTCAGAATCGGCGAGGAAATGACCGCTGAGATCGGCGAAGGACCGGAAGCAAAAACGTATCGGATCTTCCTTGCCGCAGACAGCGCGCCTTTGCCGGAAGGATGGAACGTCGCAGCGGATTGATAAAATAAGAAACAGATTTGTTTGAGGCCGCTAAGTGGAAAAAGATGAAAGAAACAAGGCATTTCCGACCGTAACAGAGCCGGAAATGCCTTTCTTGATTTATTCCGAAAAACCGGTTTTGACGATATGCGGCTGACGCCGCACGATATGTTTGCCGGAGGCAAACTCGATATGCAATCGCAGGCGATTGCACGATATGATATAAATCCCTGTGCCTTGCAAGGCATATCGCGTCGAAGACATATCGTTCTCCGAAGGAGAATATCGAAAATCCCGCAGGGATTTATATCGCTGAGGGTGTTAAAGACCGAAATGGTTTTAACACCCTCTTATGCGTCCGAATTGCATCGGTTCTGTGAACGATTCCCGCATCGCTTGCAAACAGGCGCGGAGTTTGCTATAATACGATCGAAAATCTGTACGGAGACAGAAATCGAACTTGGAACCGTCCGAACGGAAGCCGTTTTTAACCGTCGCTGCGGCGTCGGAAACCGAATACGTCGTCAATCGCTCGCGCTTTATCGGGCGCTGCTTTCCCGTGACGGACGAAGCGGAAGCGCTTTCGATCCTCGAACGCATAAGGAAGCAGCATTGGGACGCGACGCACAACTGCTTCGCGTACCGCCTGAAAAGCGGCGCAGCACGGTTTTCTGACGACGGCGAGCCGCAGGGCACGGCGGGACTTCCGATGATGGAGGTGCTCACAAAACGCAACGTGTACGATCTGCTCGTCGTCAGCACGCGCTATTTCGGCGGGATCCTTCTCGGCGCGGGCGGGCTTGTGCGGGCGTACACGCGCTCCGCTTCGGATGCGGTCGAAGCCGCCGGACTCGTTTCGATGGAACCCTGTACGACGTTTCGCGTCGTGATGCCGTATCCGTACCGGAACGCGGTCTTCGGCGTGCTCGAGCGCTTCGGCACGATCGAATCGACCGACTACGGTGAAAAAATTACCTGCACGTTCCGCTGCCGTTCCAAGAATGCCGACGTTTTTTTGAAAGCGCTCAGTGACCGAACGGAAGGCCGCATCACAGCCGAAGCGACCGGCGAGGGCTATTTCGGCTTTCCGCTGACCGAACAAAACTGACCGGAAGGGAGAACATGATGAAGCGTATCGTATCCGTGATCCTGCTTGCTGCGCTGTTTTTCACAGGGCTTTCTTTCCCTGCGAAAAGCGTTGCCGAAAGCGATCATCCGATCACGCTGACCATCACGTGCGATCCCGCGCCGGAGCTCGAAGGCGAGGGCACGATCGATGACCTTCTGTTCACGATCCGCAACACCGGAAGCGAAGATTATACCCTGTACGACGCAAAGCTGTACGGCGGCTATGAGGACGATGAAAAGGAGATCGGCGGCGACGGATTTACGATCCTTGCCGGAAGCTCGAAAGAGTTTCACCTGAACGACGTACCCGTCGCGGAAGATCAGCTTGACCGGGAGATCGTCTATCGTCTGACATGGAACGAGCTTGAAACGCTGATCGACGAGGAGACCGGCGAAGCGACATTTGTGAACCATCCGCGCGAGGCGACCGCATCGATCACCGTCGAACGTTTCGTGATCCCGGAGCTGACCGTCACCGCAAACTGCGGGGAATCGTACGTTCGCGCGGACGAGACCTTCACGGTCACGTATACGATCTCAAACGATACCGCCTTCGATATCACGGGCATCCGGCTGTACGACCCGGAACAGAGCATGCAGACGATCCCGCTGCCGTCGGGCGAGCTCCTGTCCGGCGATTCCATGAGGGCGACAGCCGAATACAAAATGGGTGCCGAAAACATGACGTTTCGGCCCTGCATCGAATACCTTTCCCGACGCCGCGAAATGAAAACGACCGCAGCAGATTTGCTGACGGTCGAAAACGTCTCGGTCGATCTTCTGGTTGAAACGGAACAGCGCTCGTCCGCGGCAAACGGCACGGTGTTCGCCGTCAAGATCACCAACCGCGGCAACCGCACGGTGAGCGATATCCGTGTGTTCGACGAGATCAATTCCCTGATCGAAGAACCGTTTTCCCTCGGACCCGACGAGAACTATACCGTGGTCTGCGTCATCAATTCAGCGGTTTCGTCCGACGTTGTGCGTACCGTTCGATTCCACGTGACGGCGACGGACTTTTTCGGCAAGGAGATCCGTATCGACGACCCCGGCAAGTACAGGGTCGTTCCGTACGTGGAGCCGGACTCGATCCGTATTGTGCTTTCGGCCGTGCTCCAATCGCCGTACTATAATGAGGACGGAAAACTCTGCGCGTCGGTCCAGTTCATCATCCGCAACAACGGAGACGTCAAGGTCCATAACGTCGTATTGAAGGAGCTGACGCTGTTCGGTGAGATCAAAACATATGACGAACTGCTCAGCGGCGATACCTATCTGATGCAGGTCTATCAGCTTGACGGCGTAAAAGAGCTTCGGTTTCAGGTAACGGCGCTCGATCCTGCGGGCGAACCGTGCAGCTCCGATATCATCCGGCTCGACCTTTCCGGGCTCAAGGAGCTTGCGGATCGGAAGGACGACGCCGTCCTTGTATATACGCAGAACGATTACATGCAGGATATCGACACGCGTTACACCGGCTTGCTCAGAATGGCGGCGATCGTCGGACTTTCCGTCGCGGCCTTGTGCGCGATCATCTGCATCATCCTGTACGCGGTCGAGATCCGTATCCGCAGCAAGCTTCCCGGCGAATTCGAGGACGAAATGGAGCGTGTGCTCCGTTCCACGAAACGCCGCACGCCGAAACAATTGTTCACCGACGCGCCGACCGAACAGTTCGGCTACGTCGCGCCGATCAAGCTCCGCAACTACGGCGAGCTGACGGAGGAGGAGGCAAAGGAACGCCGCGAGCTGTACGCAAAACGGCTCGAGGAAAGCATCCGCAAAGAGGGCGGGAAACCGGGCGTCAGACCGAGCGGAAAACCGAAACCGCCCGCGGCCGAACATATCGACGACGGTACGCGCGTGATCCCGGTCGTCCGCAGAGCTAAGCAGGAGCCGGAAAAAACAACGGTGCCGGAGTCCGATGCAACACAGGTCATCCCGGTCGTCCGCAGACCGGCACAGGAGCCGGAGCATACGCCCCAGAAAAAGACCGACGCCACGCAGATCATTCCGGTCGTCCGCAAATCGGCGACGGAACCGGAGCATACGCACGAGAAAAAGCCAGATGCCACGCAGGTTATTCCGGTCGTCCGCAGACCGGCACAGGAGCCGGAGCATACGCCCGAGAAAAAGCCCGATGCCACGCAGGTCATTCCGACCGTCCATCCGAAAGCGACCGTCGAACCCGTCCCGCTAACACCGGTCGTACCGGCGGCAGAGGAATCCGAACCGATCCGCATCTATGAACCGCGCAACTCGCGCCCGGTCCCGATACAAGATCCCGAACCGATCCCCGAACCGGTACCGGAGCCGGAACCTATATCCGAACCCGAACCGATCCCCGAACCGGAACCCGAGACGGAACCCGAACCCGAGCCGGAAACGGAATCTGAACCGGAACCCGAGCCGGAACCGGAACCCGAGCCGGAACCCGAGACGGAACCCGAAGTTGAACCTGAGCTGGAACCGGAACCCGAACCCGAGCCGGAACCCGAACCGATACTCGAACCGGAACCGATCCCCGAACCGGAATCAGAACCGGAACCCGAACCCGAGCCGGAACCCGAGCAGGCGCGAATCGTTCCCGCGCTTCGCAGAGCATTCGAAAAGCCCGTACCGGCGCGTCGGCCGGTCGTGCTGCAGCCGATCAGAAGAATAGGCAGGTAACCCTATGCATTGGTATTGGATCGTTCCGATCGCGCTTGCCGCGGTGCTTTTGATCGCGCTCGGCATTGCCGGATGCATGTTTTACTATGCCTTCGCGGCGAATCGCAAAGCCATCGAAAAGGTCTTCCGCGAACGGGAACAGGACCCCGCGCCGCTCGTGCGCATGCGCTATCGCACAAAGGAATACTTTGATGCGCTTCCTTTTGACGCGCTTACGCTGACCGCAAAGGACGGCGTGAATCTTTCCGCGCGGTTTTTCCCGAACGGCGGCACGAAGAAGGTCGCGATCCTCTGTCACGGCTGGCACAGCTACCCCTGGTGGGATTTCGGCAAGGCGTTCGATATCGTTTACGACGCGGGCTGCGCGGTGCTGGCGGTCTTTCAGCGCGCGCAGGGCGAGAGCGAGGGCAGATATCTGACCTACGGCGCGAAGGAATCCGAGGACCTTCTCGGCTGGATAGATCTGCTGCTCGCGCGGTACGGCGAGGACCTTTCGATCGCGCTCATGGGCGTGTCGATGGGCGCGGCGACCGTTTTGTGCGCCACCGGCAAACCGCTTCCGAAACAGGTCAAATGCGCGGTCTCCGACTGCGCGTTCACGTCGGCCAAGGATCAGTTCAAGGCGGCGTCAAAGGGACGGTTCCCGCTTTCCCGCCTGCTCGGTCAGCCGATCGCGGAGCTGTTTGCGCATATGCGCTACCGGGACGCTTCGCCGATCGACGCGGTAAAACGCTCGAAAACGCCGACGCTGTTCGTGCACGGAGACGCGGACGCGTTCGTTCCGTACGCCATGATGCAGGAGCTTTTCGACGCCTGCGCCGCATCGGATAAGGCGACGTGGACGTCGCCCGGCGCAGTCCATGCGGAAGCCGCGATGCAAAACCCGGACGAATACGCTGCGCACGTGCTGCCGTGGCTTTCAGCGCATCTGTGATCCGAAAACGAAACCTGGAGGACGGGGAAGGAACCGTCCTCCATTTTTGTGTCAGTACTGCTTCAAGCTCGGGTTGTTGCCGTTGCAGTAGATCAGCACCGTCGCGAGCGCGACGCCGATCGCGCCGACGACCGGATGCATCGCGACGCCCGCGCTGACGAGACTGTTCACCACCGCCTCATAGACCGCGGCAACGAGCCCGATCCAGAAGAGCACGCTCTTGTTTCTGCTCTGCATGACCATACCGTTTCTCCTTTCTCAAAAGAGTTTTCCGATCGCGTAACCGATCACGCCGACGACCGCCGCGGAGATCGCGGCAAGCACGAGCGCGTCGAACCGCTTTCCGTTCTTCTGTTCCAGTTCGCGGATGCGCGCCTCGTGGTCGGCGCCGTTCTTCGCGATCGTCTTTACGTTCGTTTCGATCCTTGCAAGCGCTTCGAGGATCTCGGTGATCGTTCGTTCAGCCATTGCACACCTCCGTATACTGCGGCTTGTTCGTGACGTACGCGCACACGCCGCGCCAAAGGATGCAGTACCATCCGGAAGGACCGCGTCCCAGCAGGGGATACCGTTCGCCCCTGTGCACGATCCCGATGCAGCGCGTCGCCGTACCGTCGCCTTCGCGTACGCGGACCGAGCCGCCACTGATGCGGACGTAAGCCGTGTCCGATCCGTTCCCGAACACGTTCAGCCGCCCGAAGCGATTCCAATACCCTTTTCTGCGGCGATTCTTCACCACGCCGACGTCGCGTCCTCTGCATTCCACCTGCTCGCTGCCTACGCACACCCCGACGTGTACGATCTGTTTTCCGTCGTGGCGGAACACGAGATCGCCCGGTATCAGTTCGTCTTCCGCGATCGGCCTGCACAGCGCGTAAAGCCCTCTGCTCGATACGTCCGTCTTCTGTAAACCGAGCGAATGCAGCGCCCAGTACACGAGCCCGGAGCAGTCGAACGCCCGGATCGGATGGACGTGCGCCTCCATGCGTTTTCCGATCAGCCCCAAGGCGCGCCGTATGTTTTCCTCGCTCGTTTCATGCCGTTCCACAAATTCGAACGCTTCCGTCGGATCGTCCAGGATCTCACCGTTGCCGCCCCAGACGTATACGCCTTTTCCGACCTGATCGGTCACCGTCTGCACGAATTGTTCGCGCAGGCAGGTTTCATTGATTTTGTCGTTCATTTTTCATCTCCTTCCTATCCCGACACAAAGAGAATAACATAAAAACCTCGCACAATTTTCCCGGAATTTTGCCTTATTTTGCCGATGAGATAAGGAGATGAGAAGAGGTAATTATGTTCGACGCAGTAATTACAAACGTCAAAGGTAATTATCCAATAACGATCATAATCATGCTTCCCAAAAGAGCATGATTATGATCTGATATAATAGATATATCTAATTACAATGTCGTTATAGTATAAACTGTCATTGGTAATTACCAAACAGAAACGAATGAATTATGTCAAAATTCCGGGAAACCGGTCCGCGGTTTTTATGGCATACTGAAACCGGAGGTGATTGAAATGATCATTCGCAACGAACACAAAAAGCAGTTTACAAAAGTGGATACGGAACTTGCACGAAACGGAACGTTCCGACCGGAAGAACTCGGACTTTATGTGGCCATGCTTACGCATACGGACAATTGGGATTTCCACGAGAAAGCATTGTCAAGGGAATTGTGCACGACGCCGGAAGAGATACGCTCGATTCTTGTGCGACTTGAAATGAAAGGATTCGCTGTCAGCAGGACAAGTCGATACGGTACGACCTGGGATCTGATCGAAAAACCGGATGAGGTATCAAACGATGATGATTTTCCGCCGCAGGAAGAGGACGGCATCTGGCTCATCAAACAGCCGCATTTCGATGCAGAACAGGATTGTGAAGCATCGGAAGACGGCGTCGGTCAAAAACTGATCGCTTTCGCGCAACAGATGAGACGGGACGCCGCTGCGCAAAAGACAGGCGCTTCGGGCTTGCCGAACGCGAACGGGTAAGGTATAATACGGGCATGAAGATGCTTTCGCTGACCGTAACAAAAGAACAGGACAATCTGCGTGTACAGGACGTTTTGCGGGACGTGTACGACGTGTCGGAGTCGTATCTTTCCAAACTGAAACGCCGTCCCGGCGCGTTGTTACTGAACGGCGAACCCGTCTATACGACGGCAAAGGTGAGACCGAACGATACGGTCGCCTTTGACCCTTCCGATACCGAAAAGCTGCCGATCCGACCGATCCCGCATTCGCTTTCGATCGCCTATGAGGACGAATGGCTGCTCGTGCTCGACAAACCCGCGCATATGAGCGTGCATCCGGCGCGCGATCCCGATGAACACACGGTCGAAAACGCGCTTGCGGCATACTTCACCGGTACGGACAACCCGCATCCGGTCAGCCGTCTCGACAAGGGCACGACGGGGCTTCTGACCGTCGCAAAGAGCGGGTACATCCACGCGCGGATGAAGACGATCCAACACGCAGGACGCTTTCAAAAGACGTATCTTGCGCTCGTGAAAGGCGTTCCGACGGAAGCGCGTTTTACGATCGACGCGCCGATCGGACCGGAAACCGGTTCGACCTATCGGCAATGCGTACGAAGCGACGGCGCGGACGCAAAGAGCGTTTGCGAAGTGCTGGAAACAAAAGACGGTATTACGCTCGTGCGGCTTACGCCGTACACGGGGCGCATGCATCAGCTTCGCGTGCATATGGCGTACGCGGGGTATCCGCTGCTCGGCGACTGGCTTTACGGTGAACGCAGCACGTTGATCGATCGGGCCGCGCTGCACGCGGCGGCTTTGACCTTTACGCATCCGATCACGGGGAAGGAGATCACACTTTCCGCGCCGCTGCCGCCGGATATGGCGCGGTTATTCTAATTGCTTGCCGAGGTACAGCGCGGCGGTTTTGAGGATCGAAAGCTCGGTGTCGGTAAGCCGAAGCCGTGCGTCGTCGCTTGCAATGAGAACGCTGCCGAGCACGTCGCCCGAGGACGTGACCGGGACCGCAGCAAGCCGCAGGGGAGCCGTGTTTTCTTTCAGCAGCGCATAGCCATCCGGCGCAAGGATCGTCTGCCGCGACCGCATGCGCTCCACGAACGTCTCGGATAGATCCGCTTTCAGAAGCTGCTTTTTCATCGGTCCCGACGCAAACAGCACGGTCTCCGTGTCGGTGACGGCGGCGGAAAAACCGAGCGCGCCGGTCAATGCCTGACAGTACACGTCCGCATAGTCGCCGAGCTCGCGGATACGCGCGTATTTTTTGAGAACGACGGCGTCTCCGTCGGTGAAGATCTCGATCGGATCGCCCTCACGTATCCTCAGAACCCTTCGGATCTCCTTCGGGATGACGATCCTGCCGAGCTCGTCGATGCGTCGTACAATACCGGTTGCTTTCATGCTGTACCCTTCTTTCGCAGTTTGATGTCAGTATTGCCGGTTTTTTCCGCTTTGATACGCTGCACGGTTGCTTTTTCGCGCGCGTTTCTGTATAATGAGACCAACAATATCGGAGGAATGCCTTATGAAAAAAACGGTTCTTGTGACGGGCGGCGCGGGCTATATCGGCTCGCATACGGTCGTGGAGCTTCTGAACGCGGGATACGAGGTCATGATCGCGGACAACCTGATGAATTCGAAGATCGCGGTGCTGGACCGCATCGAAACGATCACGGGCAAGCGGCCGGACTTTGCTTTGGTCGACGTCTGCGACAAGGACGCGATGCGTTCGCTGTTCAGAACGCACGAATTCGGCGCGATCATCCATTTTGCGGGGCTCAAAGCCGTCGGCGAAAGCGTCGTGAAGCCCGTCGAATACTACCGCAACAATCTCGACGCGAACCTGACGCTGCTCGAATGTATGAAAGAGTTTGACGTGCGTCATATCGTGTTCAGCTCGTCCGCGACCGTCTACGGCATCCCGAAGGTACCGATCAAGGAGGACGCGCCGCGCTGGTGCACGAACCCGTACGGCTGGACAAAGTTCATGGGCGAGCAGATCCTTTCGGATTTTGCCGCCGCAAATCCCGAAATGTCCGTTGTGCTCTTACGCTACTTCAACCCGATCGGCGCGCACGATTCGGGCCTTATCGGCGAGGATCCGCAGGGCATTCCGAACAATCTTCTTCCGTACATCAATCAGGTCGCGACCGGAAAGCTTTCTAAGCTTCGCGTGTTCGGCAGCGATTACCCGACACCGGACGGCACGGGCGTGCGCGACTATATCCACGTGGTCGACCTCGCGGTGGGACACCTCCGCGCGCTTGAATACGCCGACGCGCACACCGGCGCGATCGCGATCAACCTCGGCACCGGCACGGGCTATTCGGTGCTCGACGTGATCCATGCCTACGAGGACGCGAACGGCGTCAAGATCCCGTACGAGATCGTCGACCGCCGCCCCGGCGACGTCGCGGAAAACTATGCTGACCCGTCGCTTGCAAAGAAGCTCCTCGGCTGGGTTGCGAAACGCGATCTTGTCAACATGTGCAAGACCGGCTACAACTGGCAGTCGATGAACCCGAACGGCTATGATGCGTAAAGCGTCATAGCCGGTATTTTGTCCCTTCGATATGTCGGGAGAACCGTCCCATTGACACATGTCAGAGAACCGTCCCCTTGACATCGAAATTATTGGAATAGAATAGGAGGGAATTCTGATGTATGTAAATGTGTATTATGATGATCCTACGGACTGTGATGTGATTGAATTATCCGCTGAAGCATTTCAGAATATTGGTAAAATACAAAATGAATTCTTTGAATGGATGTTCAATCCTGCAAATGATCATAGATTTTGGAAATACAAAGGCTTTGAAAAAATAGGGTGCGCATATGATTCGGAAGCTTTTATTGATTGGCTGCATTCCTCCGGAATTGATTTATCAGCAAGAATCATTTCGCGTCATACTATTTTGAATAAAAATCATCCTACTATTAATTTCTAGAGCGTGTCAAGGACAGCGTGTCAGTGTCAAGGGGACGGTTCTCTTGACACAATGCTTATACAGAAATGTCCGGTTCATTCCATATTAGGAATTTTCGAGTGCTTCATTTCTTCCTGTATGAAAAAGAAAACTAGAGAACTATAAAATTATCAAATATATGTGGAGGTTACAGTGAATATGGATATGATAATGGACCAGAATATGATCAAGGAGTACTTATATGATTTTACAGAAGGACGTATCTCTGTGCCGCAGTTTTTAGATGATATAGAAAAGCATCCGGAGATACTGGATTGGATACAAGAGTTGGAGAAAGATGTAATGGTTCGAGATGCCATTTTTGATCCTACAGCGACTGATTTGAGATTTGCAGTTAGGATAATAAAGAAACCATTTAATATCCGAGAACGCCTGCAAGAGGAAAAGCAAAGGAAAAGGAGCAATTTAACCTATCATTTGAATGTACATGGACTCATTGCGCAAATACTGAGACATCATTTTCCTGACAATCCACCCGTTGAAGATGAAAGCTTAAGCGAACAGTTTGACTTTTTGCTTGATGTATGTCCCTCATACATCGGGGTTGGGACAGAAAATGAAGGTGTACTGGAAGACATTTTAAATACAATCCCGAAGGGACTTTCAAAAACAGCGGCAATGAAATGGGCAAATAAGCGTATCAAAGAGGCGTTCCATATAGAAGGCCGGAAATATCCGCATTGGTTCCAGGAACCTGAATGGCCTGTCTATGAAGGACGGCCTATGAAATATGTTCGTACGGAGAAGATAAATCGGGAAGCACAGAATCATATCTTCGTCGACCTCGAATCCGGTATAGAACGAACGGTTCTTGATGCATTTTGAGTGTCTAACCACCGTGACAAGGTGGCGTGACGGTGACAAGGGGAGTGACAAGGGAATGGGTGACAAGGGGACGGTTAGCGTGAAAACGAATTTAGAGAAAAGGTGTCAAGGGGACGGTTCTCATGACACAGGATTCGACCCTCCCTTGTGAGGGAGGGTGGATGCCGCAGGCAGACGGGAGGGTAGTTCCCTGACTACCCCTCAGTCTCGGTAAACCTCGACAGCTCCCCTGACAAGGGGAGCTCGACAACACAAGGGGACGGTTTTTCTGTGTTGACAGAGAACGCAACGGAAGATAAATGACATGAAAAACATGTGTGACAAGGGGACGGTTCTCCTGACAACTTTTTACAGCGTTGTCAGGGGGGTGACAAGGGGACGGCTATGATCGAACTGATACGATTTGATTTACAGAAAAAAGACGAATGGGATGATTTCTATGATTTGTTCAGTTCGTATCTGAGAGAAGTGTGCGACGAAGAAGAATATCAAGAGAACATTGACGATCTTCACGATGATACTCTGAACGCACAGATGATTGAGCAGACGCTTCAGGAACATAATCCGTATTTTATGATGCGGATTGTAAAAAATGAAGTCTGCGTCGGATTGATTACCTATTCGTTCCGCGAGGAGTGTAACAAAGGCTATATCAACAACTTCTATGTATGTGCAATGTATAGAAACTCCGGTGTTGGTTCTGCTGTATATCGAATGGTCGAAAAGCATCTTCAATCCTTGGGAGCAACGTATATAGAGCTTGTTCCTGTCAGAATGGCTGAACGCTTTTATATCCGTAATGGGTTTGCGTTTTCTCGTACATCATCAGACGGAGAGCGGATTTTTCGTAAGGTGATAGAGTGAACATACCGGTTTTGTGCGGGGTGTCAAGGGGACGGTTCTCTTGACGCACGGAAAGCAGCTTGTCGATCACGCAAAAGCATTTTGGTCCATGAAAAAAGGTCCTCCGCTGAGGACCTTTTCGTATATGCGTTTTCCGTTACAGCTCGCCGCGGATCAGCTTCTGATGCGCTTGGAAGGCGCGGGCGAGGTATTCCTCGGGGCCCATGCCGAAGTAGGGATCGTCCTGTTCGGACAAAAGGGATTTGCCGAATTCCGAGGTCTGCGCGTGCTCGATCTCAAGAGACCAAGCGCCGGTATAGGCGGAATCGATCAGATCGCGCCGGAG
>JAFZIH010000018.1 GCA_017554455.1 Clostridia bacterium
AGCGTACCGGCGGTGATGACGCCGAGGAAGGTCTGCGCGCCGCCGAGCGTTGCCTGAACGCCCGCGCCGCCGAAGATCAGCGCAAGCGCGGTCCCGACCGCACCGAGCGATACAACGAGTGGGAAGAACGTTGCGGACAGCACGGCGGCCTTGACGCTTGCCTTGCGCATGTCCGTTGTGATCGCTTCGAATTCCGCCGCGTTCTGTTCTTCGCGCACGAGCGTCTTTGTCGTCATTGCGCCCATGATGCCTTCGTTGAACGCGCTCGTGATGCGGGAATTGTGTTTTCTCGACACGCGCTGATAGCGCAGGATCTTCTTTTGCAGGTACAAGCTGACGATCGCAAGCGGCGGAATGACCGCAAGCACGATGAACGCCAGTTTCCAGTTGAACCAGAACATCGCGCCGAAGCAGAACAGCGTATAGAATCCGCACCACAGAAAGTCCGTGATGCTCCACGCGATCATGTCAGATAATCTTGCGACGTCGCTGACCATGCGTGCCATGAGGTAACCCGCGGAGGTCTTGTCGTAGAACGAGAACGACAGCGTCTGCAGCTTCAGATACGCTTCCTGCCGGATCGCGTAGGAGATCGCCATTTCCATCTCACCGGAGCGTCCGATAAACCGCGTGGTGCAGAAGCCCTGCAGCACGACGAGCGCAACGTAGATCCCAAAGAACAGCCAGAGACCATCGGTGGTAGGCGCGGCATCCGGACGGACGAAATGATCGATCGCAAACCGCGTCAGGATGGGGTAAAGCGCGTCGATCACAGCGACGATCAGCATACTGATGAGAATACGGAGGAACAGCGCACGGTTGCGCATCGCGTAACCGAACAGCCGCTTCCACAGCTTCACGTCGACCTTTTCTTCGCGGTCGATCTCGGCTTCATAATCGTAACTCATGCGTTTGCACCTCCTTCCGCATGATAATCCTGGATCTCGGCAATGCGCCGGTACAGACCCTCCGTATGCAGCAGTTCTTCATGCGTACCCTGCTGCACAAGCTTCCCGTGATCGAGCACGAGGATTTTGTCCGCTTCTTTGAGCGTCGTAATGCGGTGCGAGATGATGAACAGGATCCCGTCGCCGTGGTGACGGCGGAGCGCGTCGCGGATCTTCGCGTCGGTCTCGGTGTCGACCGCGCTCATGGAGTCGTCGAAAATCATGATCGGCGCCTTCTGCATCAGCGCGCGTGCGATCGCGACGCGCTGCTGCTGTCCGCCGGAAAGCGTGACGCCGCGTTCGCCGACGACCGTGTCGTAGCCGTCCGCGAACTTCTCGATGACGTCGTGCACCGCGGCTTCCCGCGCCGCCTCAAAGAGCTCGGCTTCGGTCGCGTCCGGCGCGGTGAGCAAGATGTTCTCGCGGATCGTACGCGAATACAGGAACGGTTCCTGCAGTACGATCGCGATGCTTTTGCGCAAGAGTGCGTGGTCGATGTCGTTGATCGGCGTCCCGTTGATCGTGATCTCGCCCCCGGTGACGGGGTAGAGCCGTTGCAAAAGCTGCACAAGCGAGCTCTTTCCGCTGCCGGTGCTGCCCAGGATGCCGATCGTCTGTCCCGCCTTTGCGGTGAAGCTGATTCCGTCCAGCACATCGTTCGGCGCATCATAGCCGAACGTGACGTCGGTGAACGTGATGTCGCCCATCAGATCGCAGTCGGACAGCGCTTTGCCGGGTTCGGTCTCGTTGTCCGCCTCCATGATCTCATTCAGACGGTCGAGCGATACGGTCGCCTTGCCCATGTCGGCGAGCACGCGGCCGAGCTGACGCACCGGCCAGGTCAGACGGCTCGTCAGCGCAAGGAACAGATAGATGTCGCCGAGCGAAAAGCTGCCGTCCGTCTTCACGTAGAACAGCACGCCGAACACGAGCGACAGCGCGATCTGAATGTATCCGATCGCGTCCGAACTGCCCCAGTAAAGCCCGAGCAGATTGACAAGCCGGATATTCTTTCTGCGGAAATCGTCGTTTAAGCGCGTGAACTTGTCGTATTCCGCGCGCTGCTGCCCGAACGCGCGCACGACGCGCACGCCGGTCAGGTTTTCCTGCACGGCTGTCGAAAGCGCACCTTCCGCTTCGTCGACCTCGGTGAAATACTTGCGCACGTAGCGGAAATAAAGGAAGCTCGACACGGTCAATATCGGCATGACGGCCATCGAGATCAGCGCCATTTCCCAGCGGATCGCGAACATCAGCGCGGCGGCGATGCCGAACATGACGACGATGCGCACGATCTCCATTAACTGGTTCGTGACAAACTTGCGCACGGTATCCACGTCGGACGTGCAGCGCTGCACGAGATCACCGGTCGACACGTGCTTGTGGTAGTCGTACGGAACGGCGTTCAGCTTGCGGTAGAGCTTGTCGCGCATGTTCTTCGCCATGTGCTCCGCGCCCTTCGCGACGTTCCGTCTGCGCAGGAAGATGAAAAGACCTTCGAGCACCGTGAACAGGAAGAAGAACGCGCCGCAGAGCCAGTAATTCCGTCCGATCGGGCCAAGCGATTTCAGCCATTGAAACAGCGCGTCGGGGATCGAGGGATCCTTTCCCAAAAGGACCCAGTCGAGCGTATAGCTTGTCACGACCGAGGCACAGTACAGCGACACGATGCCGAGGATGACCTCGATCGCGGCGAGGAAAAAGGTTCCGCCCGTACCCTTCATGGAGGGCAGGAACAGCGGTTTATATCGATTCTTTTTCTTCATATCAGAACATCTCCTGCGGATTAATCTCAAGCTGCGCTTCCTCGCATACGCCGCGGTGCGCGTCATGGAACGCGGACACGGCATCCACGGCGTCCTTGAGCCGTTTTGTGCGAAGCAGCTTGATGAGGATTTGGTATCTTGTGTAACCCGAGATCCGCGCGACCGGCGCTTCCGCCGCAACAAGCAGCAGAAGATCCTGTTTTCCTTCGCTTCCGAGCACGGCTCTCAGTTCCGTTTCCAACGCCTTCGCGTATTCGAGACAGGCGCGTTCCGCCGTCTGTTCGTCGCGGTCCGCAAAGACCACGCGAAGGAAGAGGGAGAACGGGGGATAGAGCATCTTTTTGCGCTCGGCGATCTCGTAATGGAAGAAGCCGGGATAATCCTGCGCCTTCGCAAAGCGGATGATCGGGTGATTCGGTTCATAGGTCTGTAAAACGACGCGTCCGGGGAGGTTGTCCCGTCCCGCGCGTCCGGCAACCTGCGTCAGCAACTGGAACGTGCGCTCCGGCGCGCGGTAGTCCGGCAGGTTCAGCGTGGTGTCCGCGGCGACGATGCCGACCAGCGTGACGTTCGGGAAATCATGTCCCTTTGCGATCATCTGCGTGCCGATCAGCACCTGCGCCTCTTTTCTCTGGAACGCGGAAAGAAGCTTTTCATAGCTGCCCTTTTCGCGCATCGTGTCGGTGTCCATGCGGAGCGTCCGTACGGCGGGGAAGAGCCGATGCACCGCTTCCTCGACCTGCTCGGTGCCGATGCCGAACTGCTTGATAAACGGCTTTTTGCAGTTCGGGCACTCCTTCGGCAGCGGCTTTACCGCGCCGCAGTAATGACAGCGCGTGCGCGATTCCGTCTTGTGATACGTCATGGAAATGTCACAGTTGTCGCATTTTAAGACGTATCCGCAACTGCGGCAGCTGACGAACGTCGCGTATCCGCGGCGGTTGATGAACAGCATCGCCTGCTGTCCGGCTGCAAGGCATTCACTGAGCCGTTCCGCGAGCTTGTCGGAAAAGATGCTGTTGTTGCCCATCAGGAGCTCGTCTCGCATGTTGACGATCTCGACCGTTGGAAGCGGCCTTCCCGCGACGCGGTCCTTGAGCTCCAAAAGTTGATACTTTCCGCTCAGCGCTCTCGAATAGCTCAGAAGCGACGGCGTTGCGCTGCCGAGAACCAGCGCGCCGCCCACGGTTTTCACACGCTTTGCGGCGATCTCGTTTGCGAGATAACGCGGCTGCGTTTCGCTCTGATAGCTCGATTCGTGCTCCTCGTCGATAATGATGAGCCCGAGCCGTTCCACGGGCGCAAAGACGGCGCTGCGCGCGCCGATCACTATGTCCGCAAGACCCAGCCGGATGCGCCGCCATTCGTCAAAGCGCTCGCCCGCGCTTAACCTGCTGTGCAGCACCGCGATCCGGTCGCCGAATCGGTCCGTAAACCTTCCGACGGTCTGCGGCGTCAGCGAGATCTCCGGAACAAGCACGATTGCCTGTTTTCCGAGCGCAAGGCAGTCCTCGATCGCCTTAAGATACACCTCGGTCTTGCCGCTTCCGGTCACGCCGTACAGCAAAAGCACGTCGCCTGCGCCGCGTTCCGTCGCGGCCTTGATCGTGTCAGCCGCGTGCATTTGCGCGTCGGTCAGTTCGTAGACCGGCGTATGCATCCGCATTTTTCCCGGGCGGCGGAAGACGGTTTCGGAAAGTTCCGAAAGATACCCCTTTTTGATCAGCGCGCCGATCGCGGGCGCGCTGCCCGGGTAAAACGCGTTGATGTCGGGAACGGACGCTTCCGCGCCGATCTTCGCGACAAGCTCGAACACACGCTTTTGCGCAGGCGCGCCTTTCAGCGATTCAAGCGCTGCCTCAACGTCCACGTCCTCGGTGATGCGAACAGTACGGACCTTTTTCTCCTTGATCCGCATGCCGCGCATCTGCGCGGGAATCATCAGCCGCAGCGCGTCGACGAACAGGCAATGATACGCGTCCTTCATCCATTCGGCGAGCGTGATCTGATCGGGCAGAAGGATAGGGTAGCGCTCGATGATCTTTTGAATATCTTTGATCTCCGGATAGTCCGCCGAATCTTTGAGCGCGACGACAAAGCCCTCCTTTAGGTGATCTCCCTGTCCGAACGGCACCAGCACGTGGTGCCCGACGGAAACGGGAAGCTCCTCGGGAACGCGATAGGTGAACCTGCGGTCCACCGCGGTATGCGCAATGTCAACGATCACTTCGGCAAACATGTCCGGCTCCTATAAAAAATGCCCGTGCGCGAACGCAACGGGCGGAAAGACGGTTTTTAACCTTCCTTCGGTGCGTTCAGAATCAGCTTATCGTGGTACAGCTCGTCCACGGCCATCGAAACGGGCTTGCTGGTACCGAGCTTTTCCGGATGATCCTGGAGCTGTCTCGCACGGTTTGCAACGGCGGTCACCAGCATATAGCGGCAGCCCGCTTTCTCCACCAGCTCGTTCAGAGAAGGATAATTCATCATATCGTTTCGCCTCCATTCAGTTTCGTGATCAGTTCTGTATTTCTTCCGGTGCGGAGAAGTTCGGCGGTTAGGATCGCTTCCATCTCGCCGACCGCTTCCTCCACAACGTCGTTTATCACCATGTAGTCATAATCCGGCAGGGATCTGAGCTCTTCAAGCGCCGTCGCGGTGCGCTTGTCGATCGACTCCTGCGTTTCGGTCCCGCGTCCCACGAGCCGATCCTTTAAGATCTTGAGCGACGGGGGAGCGATAAAGATCATGACGGCGTCGGGACAGGCGGCCTTGACTTTCTTCGCGCCCTGCACGTCGATCTCAAGGATGACGTGATTGCCCTTTTCGCGCTCCGCCTCTACAAACGCCTTCGGCGTACCGTAGTAGTTCATGCCGAACACGTGCATGTATTCGAGAAATGCGTTTTCCTCGATCATGCGGTCGAACTCTTCTTTCGTTTTGAAGAAGTAGTGGACCCCGTCGATCTCACCGGGACGCGGCGCGCGCGTCGTTGCGGAGACGGACATTTTGATCTCGGGATGCTTCGCCATCAAAGCGGCGTTCACCGTGCCCTTGCCGACGCCCGCCGGACCCGACACGATGAGCAAAAGCCCTTTTCTCTTCCTTGCCATAAACGCTCCTTATCCTTCCGCGCTCCATTCGGCGTTCAGCCGCCGCGCGATGGTTTCCGATTGCAGCGCGGACAGAACGACGTGTCCGCTGTCCATGACGAGCACGGCGCGCGTCTTGCGGCCGCAGCTTGCGTCGATCAGCAGACGGCGTTCCCGCGCGTCCTGAATGAGCCTTTTCACCGGCGCGGAATCCGGCGTGATAACGGCGATGATGCGGGCGCCGGAAACGATGTTTCCGAAACCGACCGAAACGAGAGCAGAATTGTCCGTCATACCGTTTACTCCACGTTCTGGATCTGTTCGCGGAGCTTTTCGATCTCCGCTTTGCAGGCAAGAACCGCTTTGGTGAGCGCGGCATCGTTTGCCTTGCTGCCGATCGTGTTGCACTCGCGGTTCATTTCCTGCACGATAAAGTCCATATTCCGTCCGACCGGCTCCGCTGTATCGAGATAGGTGCAAAACTGCGCGATGTGGCTTTTCAGCCGCACAAGCTCCTCGTCGATGCAGCAGCGGTCCGCAAACAGCGCGACCTCGGTCGCAAGCCGCGCGCGGTCGATCTCCGTGTCATTGAGGACCGATTCGATGCGCTCGTTCAGCTTTTGGCGGTACTCCTCGGCCACGAACGGCGCGCGGGCAAGGATCTCCTCGCGGTACGCGTCCATGGTGTTGACGCCGGAAAGCAGCGCGGCACGAAGCCGTACGCCTTCCGCAGCGCGCATGTCGATCAAACCGTTCAGCGCAAGATCCGTCGCTTCTTTTGTAAGTGCTTTGAGCGCGTCTGCGTCCTCGTCGGCGGGAACGATCTCCGTCACGTCGGGGAGACGGAGGACGTTCGAAAGGGTCAGATCGTCCTTCAATCCCAACGATTCATTTGCGGCTCTTGCGGCTTTTACGTACGCGGAAAGCAGCGCGTCGTCCACGCGGACGGTCTTTGCGTCGGTACGCGTGTTGCGATAGTTCACGAATACGTCGACGTGCCCGCGAACGAGCCGCGCGGCAATTGTCTGCCGCAGCGTATCTTCAATGCATGAAAGCACGCGCGGAAGACGCATCGAGACGTCAAGGAACCGATGGTTCACGCTCTTGAGTTCGACGGTCAGTTCGCGTCCGTCGCCAGCGGCAACGCCCTTTCCGTATCCGGTCATGCTTTTCATACACTTACCTCCGCAAATACAAAGTATACCATACTCCGGTCCGAAAACACAAGACCGGAACAGGATTTTTTCACGTTTTTCAAGTCAAAACAGGCGATAAAGCTCATCCGCGCCGGGCGGATCGAGCGGCGAACCGTCCGCAAAGCGGAAATCACGCTCGGTCACGCGCCCGATGACCGCGGTGGGAATGCCTGCTTCGCGTAATGCCGCAACCATATCCGATCCGTTTTCGCAGGCGATCAGCATGGAACCGCTTGCCATCAGCCGGTACGGATCGAGACCGACGGCATCGGAAATCACCTTGATCTCCGGAAGGATCGGGATCGCGTCCCGATCGACGATCGCGCCGAGACGTTCCTGCATCGCAAGCTCCCAGACCGCGCCGAGAACGCCGCCTTCGGTCACGTCATGCATGGCGTGCGCGCCGTTTTGAATAGCGATCCGGCTTTCCGGCACGACGGACAGATACCGCGAAAGCAGCTTCGCGCGTTCGATCGTTTCAGCAGGTACGGAAGCGAGCCGATCCGCGTGATCGGACGCGATCAGCATTGCGCCTTCGAGCCCGGCCCATTTCGTCATGACGATCGCGTCGCCGACCTTTGCGCCCGAAAGACGCTTTGCCTTCGGCGTCCGTGCGATCACCGCGGTGCAGGTCGTGACGCGCGTAACCGCGTCGGTCACTTCGGTATGTCCGCCGATGATATCGACGCCCGCGAGTTCCGCCGCTTCCTGCAGATCCTTTGCGATCATGGCGACCGTCTCCTCGGTTTCGGAAGGGGGAAGAAGGAGCGTCACCAAAAGCGCGACCGGCTCTGCGCCGCCCGCCGCCGCGTCGTTGCAGTTGACGTGCACGGACAGCGCGCCGATGTGCTTTGCGTCCGCACTCGTGATGGGATCGCAGCTAGTAACGATCAGATCGCTGTCAAAATCCAGCATCGCGCAGTCCATGCCGATGCGCGGCGCGCCGAACGACTCCGGACGCGTCTTCTTGAACCGGTCAAGGATCAGCCGTTCCAATGTATCGTTGTCTAATTTCCCGAGCTTCATTTTCCGATCCGTTTCAAAAATTCTTCTTCGGTCAGCAAGGGAATGCCGAGCGCCTGCGCCTTGTCCGCCTTGCTGCCGGCGTTTTCGCCGACGACGACGAACGAGGTGTTCTTCGATACGCTGCCCGCTGCCTTGCCGCCGTTTTGTTCCACAAGCGCCTCCGCATCGCGCCGCGAAAGCGTTGCCAAAGTGCCCGTAATGACGACGGTGAGCCCCTTTAGCGGCAGGGGACCGTCGGCGGCTTTCGCCGCTTCCTCCGGCTGTACGCCGAGCGCGAGGAGACGGTCGATCTGGTCCGCGATCCGCGCGTCCGCAAAGAACGAGACGATCCCGTCCGCCACGATCTCGCCGACGTCGTCGATCGCGGCAAGCTCCTCACGGGTCGCATGACGCACGGCGTCCAGCGTACCGAAGTGCCGCGCAAGATCCTTTGCGGTCTTCACGCCGACGTTCGGGATGCCGAGCGCAAAGAGAAACGACGCCAGCGGGCGGTGCTTGCTCGCTTCGAGCGCATCCAGGAGATTTTGCGCCTTCTTGTGTCCGAAGCGTTCGAGCGCGGCAAGCTGCTCGTGCGAGAGCGCGTACAGCTCGGGGATCGTGCTGATACCGAACGCGTCGATGAGCTGTTCGGCGGTCTTGCCCGCAAACGTGTCGATGTCCATGGCGTCGCGCGACGCATAGTGCGATAGCCGCGCCGCGATCTGCGGACGGCAGGAAAGTGAGTTCGTGCAGAAAAGGTGCGCGCCGCGCATTTCGACGTGCGCGCCGCATTGCGGGCAGACAGTCGGCTTTTCGACAGGACGGATCGGCTGATCGTCCGGCACCGCGCCGAGGATCTCCGGGATCACATCGTTGCTTCTGCGGATAAACACGCGCGAGCCGATCCCGACGCGCTTCCGCTGCACGTCGTCCCAGTTGTTCAGCGTCGCCTTTTTGACGGTCACGCCGGAGAATTCGACCGGTTCGATGTGCGCGAGCGGCGTGAGCTTGCCGGTCCTGCCGACCTCCCAGGTCACGTCGAGAACCGTTGCGGTCAGCTCTTCCGCGGCAAATTTATACGCCATTGCCCAGCGCGGAAATTTCTCAGTCGCGCCGAGTTCCTGACGCAGCGCAAAATCCGTGACTTTCACGACCATGCCGTCGATCAGAAAATCGAGCGTGTCGCGCCGCTGCTCGGCAAGGTCGATCTCCGCCATGATCTCGTCGGGCGTTCTGAGCCAGCGCACGAAGGGACAGACCGGCAGCCCGTTCTCCTTAAGGAATTCGAGCATTTCCTTCTGATCGTGCAGCTCTTTTCCCTCGATATAGCCGACGTTGTAGCAGAAAACGTCGAGCTTCCTTGCAGCCGTGACCGCGGGATCGAGATTTCGCAGCGCGCCCGCCGCGGCGTTACGCGCGTTTTTCAGCGGTTCGTCCGCCGTTTTGTTGTACGCGTCGAGTACGGAAAGCCGCATGATACATTCGCCCTGTACCTCCATGCGTCCTTTGAACGGGATCGAAAGCGGCAAGCTGCGGATCGTCCGGATCTGCGGCAGGATCGCTTCTCCGACGACGCCGTTGCCGCGCGTCGCGCCCTGCACGAGCACGCCGTTGTCATAGGTCAGGTTGACCGTCAGCCCGTCGAACTTGTATTCCAATGCAAACAGCGGCGGCACGGGCGAAGCCGCGGTGACCTTGCGCACAAAATCTAAGAGCCCTTCGCGCGTGCGAACCTTGTCCAAGCTCCACAGCCGTCCGAGATGGACGTGCTCTTCAAAACTTTTAAGCGGCGCGCCGCCGACGCGCAGGGTAGGGCTGTCCGGAAGGACCTCGCCGCTTTCCGCTTCAAGCGCCAGAAGTTCGTCGTACAGCTTGTCGTATTCCGCGTCGGAAACGAGCGGCGCGTCCTGCTCATAGTACGCCGCCGCATAGCGATTCAGGACCGCAACCAATTCTTTCTGCCGTTCCGTAACCATAGCTCACTCCAGTATTTCGAGCGGCGCAAAGCCCGCCGCCAGTTTTTTGACTGCACCGTTGTCGAATTGAATCTGCACGATCATCGATGCGCCGCTGCCGGATGTGCCGATGATCACGCCGTCGCCGAACGCCTTATGCCGGACGCGGTCGCCGACCTTTCCGGCAAAATTCGCTGCTTTCTTCGGCGGCTCCGGCTTTGTGCCGACGTCGATTCTCACGGGCTCCTTCGGCTTTTTCGCGATCGGCGCGGCGAAGAACGACGACGCACTTGTGCTGTCCCACCGGCTTTGCTGCGCGGGACGTCTCTGCGGCCTTGCGCCGGGCAGTTCGATCGTGTCGCCCATTTCGGTGAGGAACCGCGAGGGCAGCGCGGGTTCGGTGCGACCGTAAAGCATGCGCTCCTTTGCATAGGACAGATACAGCCGCTTTTTCGCGCGGGTCATGCCGACGTAGCAGAGCCGCCGCTCCTCTTCAAGCTTGTCCTCGTCATACGACGACTGCGAGGAAGGGAAGAGCCCTTCCTCCATGCCACACAGGAACACGTTCGGAAACTCCAGTCCCTTCGCGGCATGCAGCGTCATCAGGTTCACGCAGCCGTTCGTTTCGTCCACGTTGTCCGCCTGTGAAAACAGCGCGACGTTCGTCAGAAACGCCTGCAGCACGTTCCCGTCGCTTTCGGTATAGCTCTGCTCGAACTCCTCAATGTAGCCCAAAAGCTCCTCGACGACCTCTGCGCGGACCTCGTAATTTTCCTTTTTATCATCTTTTAGATACGCGTCGTAGCCGATGCGCTCAAGAAGCTCTCTTGCAAAGTCCGCCAGCGGCATCGTGTCCAAAAGCTCGTAAAGCTTTTGAAACAGATTCAGAAACGGCGTAAACTTCGCGGCGGTGCGCGGCGGAACGTCGTCCGGCGCTATTCCCGCGCTCATCAGCGGAATACCGCGCCGGTGCGCGCTGTCAGAGAGAACCGCAATGCTCTGCGCGCCTATGCCGCGCGGGGGCGTATTGATCACGCGCAGAAACGCCTCGTCGTCCGCGGGATTCAGGATGAGCCGGAGGTAAGCGAGAATATCCTTGACCTCAGCGCGCGAGAAGAACGACAAGCCGCCGTAGATGCGATAGGGGGTCAGGAAGGATTTCAGCATCATTTCAAGGACGCGCGTTTGCGCATGCGTGCGGTAAAGGATCGCAAAATCGTCGTATCGCGCGCCGTTTCGGACGGCGTTCGAAATCTTCGAGCAGATATAGTATGCCTCGTCGCGTTCGTCGGTCGCCTCGTGCACGTCGATCGGCGCGCCGCCCTTTTCCGCGGTCCACAGCTTCTTTTCCTTGCGTCCGCGGTTGTTGTGGATGACGGCGTTCGCCGCATCAAGGATCTTTTCGGTCGAACGGTAGTTCTGTTCGAGCCGGATGACCTTGCAGCCCTCGAAGTCCTTCTCGAATTCGAGAATGTTGCGGATGTCCGCGCCGCGCCAGGCATAGATGCTCTGGTCGTCGTCGCCGACCACGCAGAGATTCCGATGTACCTTAGCCAGCAGGTTTACGATATGGTACTGCGCAAGGTTCGTGTCCTGGTACTCGTCGACGAGAATGTAGCGGAACCGCTGCTGCCACTTTTCGAGCACGTCGGGATTCTCCTCAAAGAGCCGGATCGTGCAGAGAAGCAGATCGTCGAAGTCGAGCGCGTTCGCGTCCTTCAGACGCTTCTCATAGAGCTTGAACGCTTCAAGAATCTGCGTCGGCTGTCCCGTTTCGCGTAAAAACGCCAAAGGGGAGAGGGAGTGGTTTTTCGCGTGCGAAAAGATCCCCGCAAGCATGCGCTTTGTGAATACCTTGTCGTTCAGGTTCATATCCTTGATGATGTGACCGATCAGCGACTGCTGATCCTGCTCGTCGTAAATGATGAACGACTTGCCGTAGCCGAGCCGGTCGATCTCCATGGAAAGAAGCCGCGCGCAAAAGCCGTGGAACGTTGCGACCCAGATGGAGTTCGCGTCGGTCTCCACGAGCGCGTCGACGCGCTCACGCATTTCCTTTGCTGCCTTGTTCGTAAAGGTCAGCGCAAGGATGCGGTACGGCGATACGCCTTTTTCTTCTATTAAATATGCGATGCGGTGCGTCAGCACGCGCGTCTTTCCGCTGCCCGCGCCGGCAAGGATCAGAAGCGGTCCTTCCGTGGCCGTGACCGCTTCGCGCTGCGGCGGGTTGAGTTTACTTAGATCCATTTGCCCCTCAATGCTTCTGCTCTTTCGACAGAATGTCCCAGATGTAGTTATAGACCGGTTCGCCGGCTTCTTCCCAGCGGCTGCGCATCGCCATTGCCTGTTCCTCGTTTGCCGCGGCAAGCGACACAGACAGGATCACGCGGTCCGCTTCGGTGATGAAAAGGTGCAGCATGACGCCGGAATCGGTCTTTTCGATGCGGCTCGAAATCTGCGTTTCATGCAAAAAGTCCGTTTTGTGTGCGACGAGGTATTCGTCTATCTTTCGCCGCTCGTCCTGCGGGATGCTCTTTTCAAACATGCAAAGCGCTTCCCGCCCGAGGTCGGTCACGCCGAGACAATCGCCGAACGCCTTCGGCACCTCGGTTAAAAGTCCGTCCTCGATGAGTTCGCCGAGCGCTTCCTCAAAGGCGAAGTATTCCATCTCGGAATTGAGGATCGCGGTGCGGTAGAGCTGCGCGCGCGTCGGGATCGCGTCCGCGCGTGCCGCGATGTACAAAAGGATCAGCTTGTTCTTGGTTTCACCGTGTGTAAAATAAGGCATTTCATACCTCCATAGATATCATATTTTACCATAGGACGCGCATTTTCACAAGGGCAAATTGCACATTCATCCGCATTTGAAAAATACAAAATATATGACATTTTCCCCTTTACAAATGCAATATCCTGTGTTATGATGTCAAAAAATAAAAAGATCCTTTAATTCGGTACGAGATGCCGGCAAGGTACATAGCCCACACGAGAAGTGTATTCTGTCCTGCCGCGCACCGGCAGGATTTTTTGATGAAGGGAGGACGCGATGGAGCACATTCTGGTCGACGAAAAAGCCATGGATCGCATGCTGATGCGCCTTTCCCATGAGATCATCGAAAAGAACGAGGGCGTTTCGGAGCTGTATCTCATCGGCATCCGCCGCCGCGGCGTTCCGCTTGCGCAGCGCATCAAGGCGAACGTGGAGCGGTTTTCGGACATTAAGGTCAAACTCGGCGCGTTGGACATCACGCTGTATCGCGACGATCTCAAGGAGCTGTTCCCGACGCCGCAGGTACACGGAACGGATATCCCGTTCGACGTCAACGGCAAGGTGATCGTGCTCGTCGACGACGTGATCTACACGGGCCGCACCGCCCGCGCCGCCATGGAAGCGGTGATCCGGCTCGGCAGACCCGCCGCGATCCGGCTTTGCGTCGCGGTCGACCGCGGACACCGGGAGCTTCCGATCGCCGCAAACTTCGTCGGCAAGAACGTCCCGACCGCAAGGAATGAGTTCATCAGCGTGCGGGTTTCGGAAATCGACGGCAAGAACGAGATCGTGCTGTCCAGACAGGACGCATAAAAGGAGACAAGCCGCAAAGCGGCTTCTCGATAGACACATCATAATAAAAGGACACAGGGAGGTACATTATGAATCTGGTCTACAACATCAAGGACAAACCCAAATTCGGTCAGACGCTGCTCTTTGCACTGCAGCAGCTGCTCGCGATCATGGCGGCGACCATCGCGGTCCCGTCGGTCGTCAACGGCGCGACCGGCGCAACGATGAGCCAGACGGCGGCGCTGTTCGGCGCAGGCGTCGGCACGCTCGTTTACCTGCTCTTTACGAAGTTCAGAAGCCCGGTCTTCCTCGGAAGCTCCTTCGGTTTCCTCGGTTCCATGTTCGCGGCGTTCGCGGGCGGCGTTTCCATGCAGCTCGGTTATCTCGGACTGATCATCGGCGCATGCTTCGCGGGTCTCGTTTACGTGATCATCGCGCTCGTCGTCAAGGCGGTCGGCGTCAACTGGATCAACAAGCTGATGCCCGCCATCATCATTGGGCCGACGGTCGCGATCATCGGTCTTTCTCTTGCAAGCAACGCGGTCGGCGATCTGATGGGCGGCGCGGTTTCCGCTTCTCCGTACGTCTGCATCATCTGCGGCCTCGTCACGCTGTTTGTCACGATCATTTGCTCGGTCTACGGCAAGAAGATGCTCAAAATGATCCCGTTCGTTATCGGTATCGTCGCGGGCTACATCGTCGCAACGATCTTCACGCTCATCGGCAACGCAACGCAGAACCCGGACCTGATCGTCATCAACTTCTCATTGTTCCAGAACATTGCGTGGGTTCCGGACTTCACGTTCCTGACCGCGTTCAAGGGCTTCGGCGAACTGACCTTCGGCTATATCGCAACGATCTTCGTCGCTTACGTCCCGGTCGCGTTCGTGGTCTTTGCGGAGCATCTGGCCGACCATAAGAACCTGTCCTCGATCATCGGCTCCGATCTGACCAAGGATCCGGGTCTCCACCGCACGCTGCTCGGCGACGGCATCGGCTCCTTCGCGGGCGCGATCTTCGGCGGCGCCTGCAACACGACCTACGGTGAGTCCATCGCATGCGTCGCGATCTCCGGCAACGCTTCCGTCATCACGATCCTGTACACCGCGATCCTCGCGATCGTCGTCAGCTTCATCGGACCGTTCGCAACATTCCTTGCGACGATCCCCGGCTGCGTCATGGGCGGCGTCTGCTTCGCACTGTACGGCTTCATCGCGGTCTCCGGCCTCAAGATGATCCAGAAGGTCGACCTGAACGACAACCGCAACCTGTTCGTGGTCTCCATGATCCTCGTCGCGGGCGTCGGCGGGCTCACGGTCAGCTTCGGCAAGGTCTCTCTCACGACCGTTGCCTGCGCGCTGATCCTCGGCATCCTCGCAAACCTCGTGCTCGGCGGCATGCGGAAGAAGAACGCGGAAGAAGTCGAAGAAACGGAAGAACCCGAACAGATCGAAGAATAATTCAAATCCTGCAAGCCCGCTCCGAAGTGAGCGGGCTTTTTTCGTCTTTATCGTTCGTCTGCTGCATAGGATAACAAAAAACGGCGGAGGACAAGACGATGCAGACGCTTCGATTCGGCGATACTGGATTATTTGTACAATACCTGCAGGAGGCGCTTTTGCGCGCGGGGGAGGAGCCGGGTGACGTCGATGGGATCTTCGGACGGCGGACCGAACGCGCGCTTACACGATTGCAGGACCGGATGGGTCTTCGTTCGGACGGGATCGCGGGACGGCTTACGTGGGCGGCGCTCTGGCCGTATCTGGTCGGATCGACGGTTGCCGTGATCGGAGAAAACGAAACGGTCGTAACGCTTGCGGCGCGTTACGGCACGACGCCGGAAGCGATCCGTACGGCAAACCCGACCGCGTCGTTTCGGACGGGCGAAACGATTACTGTGCCGCTCGGCTTTGACGTCGTGTTTGCCGACCTTCCGTATTCCGCGTTTTTGACCGCGTGCGTGCTCGAAGGGCTGACACTCAGGTATCCGTTCCTCGTAAAATACCCGATCGGCAGAAGCGTCACGGGACGGCGTTTGGAGGCGATCCGCATCGGCGCGGGACCGCTGCGCGTCGGGATCAACGCCGCGCATCACGCAAACGAATGGATCACCACGCCGCTTGTGCTGATGTTTCTCGAACGCTATGCCCGCGCGTTTTCCGAAGGCGGTTCTGTCGGCAGCGTATCCGCGCGGTCGCTCTATGAAGCTTCGACGCTCACGCTCGTGCCCCTGGTCAACCCCGACGGCGTAGATCTGGTGACCGGCGCGCTTTCGGATGGAGACAGCTTTTTTGAGAGCGCAAGAGCGCTGTCAGCGTTCTATCCGTCGATCCCGTTTCCTTCCGGGTGGAAGGCGAATATACAGGGAGTCGATCTGAACCTCGGCTATCCGGCGGGCTGGGAGAACGCGCGCACTATCAAGTTTGCGCAGGGGTTCACGCGGCCGGGACCGCGCGATTATGTCGGCACGCGTCCTTTGGAAGCGCCGGAGGACCGCGCGATCTACGAGCTTTCGATCCGCGAGCGATACGACCGCGCGATCGCGTACCACACGCAGGGCGGCGAGATCTACTGGGAGTTTCAGGGCTACGCGCCGCAGGGAAGCCGCGTGCTTGCGCAGCGCTTTGCGGACGCGTCCGGCTATGCGGTCGCGAACGTGCCGTACGACAGCGGCTTTGCGGGCTACAAGGACTGGATGATCGACGCGCAGAACGCGAACGCGTTCACGGTCGAGGCGGGCAGGGGAGAGAACCCGCTGCCGATCTCCGATCTGCCTTCGCTGTACGCCGAAAACGAGGGCGTCTTCACGGCGTTGCTGACCCCTTGAAAATCGGCTTCGCATCTGCTATACTGAGCGCATGGAAAGCAATAAGAAGACATCGTTCATAAAAGGCGCGGCGATCCTGACCGTCGCAGGTCTGATCTGCAAGGTGATCGGCGTTCTGATCCGCATCTTCGCGGTCCGAATCCTCACGGAAGAAGGTATGTATTTCTACGAAAAGGTCTTTCCGACTTATTCGTGGCTGCTGATCATATCGAGCTCCGGGCTTCCGACGGCGATCTCGCGCATGGTCGCCGAACGCGCCGCGACAGGCAATTATGACGGCGCAAAGCGCGTATTCCGCCGCTCGCTGCTTCTGCTCCTTCTGATCGGTCTCGTCACGTCCGCAATCATGTTTTTCGGCGCGGATTGGATCGGTTCGGTGCTTCTGCAGGCAAAAAACGGCATCGCGTATTCGCTGATGGCGCTTGCGCCGGCGCTGCTGTTCGTTTCTCTGCTCTGCGCATACCGCGGCTATCTGCAGGGGCTGCAGCGTATGACGGGAACGAGCGTCTCACAGCTTGCGGAGCAGGTGTTCAAGTTTATATTCGGACTGATCCTTGCGGCGTATCTGAGCCGAAGGTATCAGAATACGGAGTACCGCTACGCCGCGGGCGCGGCGGGGCTGCTTCTCGGCGTGACGATCTCCGAGATCCTCGCGCTCATCGTCATGATCGTGTTCTATCTGCGTACGCGCAAGGATTATAAAGCGCTGATCGAGGATCCGGACCCGCACGCGAAGATCCTCGGTCCGATGCTTGTGATCGCGATCCCGATCACGCTCGGCGCGTCCATCCTTCCGCTCGCGAACATGCTCGACTCATCCATGATCGAACAGCTGCTTCTGAAGGCAGGATTTACGAAGGAAGCCGCCGAGCTCAGCTATACGTCGCTTTGCACCTACGTGCGCTCGATCATCAATCTGCCCGCGACGCTGACGGTCGGCATCTCCATGTCGATCGTTCCGGCGATCTCCGCGGCGCGCGTGCGGCAGGATCGCAGCGATATGCAGCATCTTTCGCTGCTCAGCTTAAAGATCGCGATGGCGATCGGCATTCCCTGCGCGGTCGGGCTGTCCGTCCTCGCGGGACCGGTCATCAAGTTCCTGTATATGCGCGGCGACCCGAAGTTCTTCGATGCGCTCGCTATTGCGGAACCGCTGATGCACGTAGCGGCGTTCACCGTGATCTTCATCTCGCTCGTGCAGACCGCGACCGGCGCGCTGCAAGGCGCAGGCAAGCACTGGCTGCCGATGATCTTTCTGCTGATTGGCGGCGTCACTAAGATCGTCGTCAATCTCGTCTTTATCCCGATGAAGGAGATCAACATCCTCGGCGCGGTGTTCTCGAACCTCGCCTGTTTCGGCATCGCCGGCATTCTCGACACGATCGCGCTTCTGCGCGTGACCGGGGCAAAGCTGAACGTGCTCGATACGTTCCTGAAACCGATCGCGGCGTCGGTTCTGATGGGCGGCGCGGCATGGGGTGTGCAATGGCTTCTCTCGCGCCTTTCGATCTTTCAGGGCAGCGTGACATCGCGCATTGCGACGCTGTTTGCGATCCTCGTTGCGGTTGCCGTTTACGCCGTATGTACGGTGCTGTTCGCCATGTTCACGAGGGAAGAACTCGCCTATATTCCGGGCGGCAGAAAGCTTGCCCGCTTTGCAAGGAGATAATATGAAAACCATCACGATCGCACCGCTTTCCACGCCGAAAACGCTGACCCGTGCGGCATGGGACGCGGTTTTGTGCGCAGAAACGCTGTATCTGCAAACGACGGAGCACCCTTCCGCAAAACCCGTTCTTGACGCCGGACTTGCGTTCGTTTCGATGGACGATCTGTATGAGAACGCGGAGGATTTCGACGCACTGAACGACGCGATCGCGGCGCGGCTTGTGTCCGGCGGCGACTGCGTTTACGCCGTCATGGGCGACGGCTGTTTTGCACAGCTTCCCGCCATCGAGAAAGCAGCCAAAAAGAAGGGCTTCCGCGTCGACGTTCTTCCGGGCATATCGTACGCAAAAGCGGCGTTTCCCGCAGTGCAGGATGCATTATGTTGTACGGCGCGCACGCTGCCGAAGCGCGTGGATCCTTCCGTTCCGCTTCTTGTGCAGGAGCTTGACAACCCGATCATCGCGGGAGAGGTCAAGCTTGCGCTTTCCGAGATATACCCCGATGAATGGCCCGTGACGCTTGCGACGATGCAAGAGGACGGACACTACGCGTTCCGCACGTTCCCGCTTTCCGAACTCGACCGGAGACGGACGCTCTTTGCGGGGTCGGTCCTGTACGTGAAGCCGGCGTCGTTCGAGGAACGCACGCGATACGGGTATTATGACCTTGTCGCCGTCATGCAGCGGCTGCGCGCGCCGGGCGGGTGTCCGTGGGACCGCGAACAGACGCATGAATCCCTGAAGGGCGATCTCATCGAGGAATGCTACGAGCTGAACGACGCGATCGACGAGCAGGACGACGCACACATCGTCGAGG
>JAFZIH010000019.1 GCA_017554455.1 Clostridia bacterium
CCATTGGGTCGCGGCAATGATCTTTCTCGCCGCCGCGATCACCGACATTCTCGACGGCAACTATGCGCGAAAGCATAACCTTATCACCGATTTCGGCAAGCTGATGGACCCGATCGCGGACAAGATGCTGATCGTCGCCGCCTTCGTCATGCTTTCCTGCACGACCGACGCCGCGCATCCGAAGTATCTGCTTCACCCCGTCGTCACGATCGTCTTTATCGCGCGGGAATTTCTGATTTCCGGCGTGCGGCAGATCGCCGCGTCAAAGGGCGTCGTGATCGCAGCCGGCAAGCTCGGTAAGTGGAAAACGACGTTTCAGGATATCATCGTGATCGCGCTGCTGCTCTATGACGAGTTCCCGTTCTTTTATCTGAATCCCTGCCTCAGATATTTGATCGAAGCGCTGGTTTATATCGCGCTTGCGCTGTCGGTCGTGTCCGCGGTCGAATATATCTTAAAAAACAAAGGAGCTTTGAACCTCAATGATTGCTGAACTGATCTGCGTCGGGACCGAGCTTTTGATGGGGCAGGTCCTGAACACCAACGCATATTTTATCGCGAAGGAGCTTGCGCCGTCCGGCGTCGATATGTATCACCAGATCGTTGTGGGCGACAATCCGAAGCGGCTGACCGAAGCGGTCGAAACCGCGCTTTCCCGTGCGGATGTGGTTCTGCTGTCCGGCGGGCTCGGCCCGACCGACGACGATCTCACGAAGGAGACCGTCGCAAAAGCACTCGGCAAGGAGCTTGTTCTCTTTGACGACGAGTGGGAAAAACTCGTGTTCTGGTTCACGTCCAAAGGTCGTACCATCGCGCCGAACAATAAAAAGCAGGCGATGTTTCCCGCTGACGCGATCATTCTTCCGAACCCGAACGGCACCGCACCGGGCTGTATCATGGAAGCGAACGGCAAAGCCGCCGTTCTGATGCCGGGACCGCCGCGCGAACTGCAGCCGATGTTCAAAAACCACGTCCTCCCCTGGCTGCTTGAAAAAGCCGGACGCCGCCTCTATTCGCGCGAAGTCCGCATCTTCGGCATGGGCGAGTCGGATGTGACGTACCGTCTCGACGATCTCATCAAGAACCAGACGAACCCGACGATCGCGCCGTATGCCAAGACCGGCGAGGTCACGCTGCGCGTCACCGCGCGCTGCCAAAATGATAACGAAGGCGAAGCGCTCGTGGCACCGATGATCGAAACGATCAAGTCGACGCTCGGCAACGTCGTGTACGACACGAACGGACGCGAGCTTGCCGAGGTCTGCCACCATGCATTGATCGAAAGCGGCAAGACGATCGCCGTTTCGGAAAGCTGCACCGGCGGACGGCTTGCGGATGCGTTTATCAACTATCCCGGCAGTTCTGCCTATTTCATCGAAGGCGACGTGACCTATTCGAACGACGCGAAGATGCGCCGTCTCGGCGTGAAAGCGGAAACGCTCGACAACGTCGGCGCAGTCTCCGAGGAGTGCGCCCGCGAGATGGCGGAAGGCACGCGCAAAGCCGCCGGGACGGACTTTGCGCTGTCCACGACCGGCTATGCGGGTCCGGACGGCGGCGAGCCGGGCAAACCGGTCGGTACGGTATTCATCGCGCTCGCAAGCAAAGACGGCACGATCGTGAAGCGGCTGAACCTGTTCGGCGACCGCGACCGCATCCGACATTCCGCGATGCTGAACGCGCTCGATCTTTTGAGAAGAAACCTCTGTACAAAATAACGGACAGATGCTATCATACAATTAACGTGCAAGATTTGAAAGAGAGGAAAACGACATGTTGGAAAAAGAAAAAGCATTGGAAATTGCACTGAGTCAGATCGAAAAAAGCTTCGGCAAAGGCGCGATCATGAAGCTCGGCGACGCGTCGCGCGTACCGGTTTCCGTGATCCCGACCGGCTGTCTCGACCTGGACCTCGCGCTCGGCGTCGGCGGCGTGCCGCGCGGCCGTGTGATCGAGATCTTCGGACCGGAATCCTCCGGTAAAACGACCATCGCCCTGCACATCGTTGCGCAGGCGCAGAAGATGGGCGGCACCGCGGCGTTCATCGACGCGGAGCACGCGCTCGATCCGGTCTATGCCGAGCATCTCGGCGTGCAGATCGAGGATCTTTACGTGTCTCAGCCGGACACCGGCGAACAAGCGCTCGACATTGCGGAAGCGCTCGCCCGCTCCGGCGCTATCGACGTGATCGTCATCGACTCGGTCGCGGCGCTCGTTCCGAAGGCGGAGCTCGAAGGCGACATGGGCGATTCGCACGTGGGTCTGCAGGCGCGTCTGATGTCGCAGGCACTCCGCAAGCTCACCGGCTGCGTTGCAAAGACCAATACCGTCGTGATCTTCATCAACCAGCTGCGTGAAAAGGTCGGCGTCATGTTCGGCAATCCCGAAACGACGACCGGCGGCAAGGCGCTGAAATTCTACGCTTCCATCCGCATGGACGTCCGCCGCATCGAAACGCTCAAGGCCGGAAACGACGCCGTCGGTTCCCGCACGCGCGTCAAGATTGTCAAGAACAAAGTCGCGCCGCCGTTCCGCACCGCCGAGTTTGATATGCTCTACGGCGAAGGCATCTCCAAAGAGGGCTGCATTCTCGATATGGCGATCGACCGCCGCATCATTATCAAGTCCGGCTCGTGGTTCTCCTACGGCGATATGCGCATGGCGCAGGGCCGTGAAAACGCGCGGCTGTTCCTGAAGGATAACCCCGAGGTCTGTCAGGAGATCGAAAACACGATCAAGGCGCAGATCGAGGAGCAGCGCAAAAAGGACGCCGAAGCCGCGGAAGCCAAGCGCCGCGCGCGCGAAGCCGCCATGCGCGGAGACGACGTCGTCCCCCCGCCCGAGTTCTGAGAATGCCCAGAGCATTCTCAACGATATAAATCCCTGCGGGATTCACGATATTCCCCTTTGGGGAACGATATGTCTATGACGCGATATGCCCGCGGGGCACAGGGATTTATATCATATCGTGCAATCGCCTTTGATTGCATATCGTATTTGCGAAGGCAAATATATCGTGCTGCACCGGCAGCATATCGTCCATAGGCATCTTTTATCCGCAAACAGCATAAATGGCGTCTTTCGGTAAATATTAAACTGAAGGACGCTTTTTTATTTCAGCTATCTGATTTTCTGATCGAATCTTTTTTCCTTATTTATCGTTTATTCACGCCGATATTACATTTTTATGACAATTCTGTGACGTTTCGGACGAATCTCCGCGCTATGATCCTCCTATACAGAGACGTTTGCTGCAACATTCTGCGCCGCTCATACGTCATATATGTATGAAATCGCAAACAGGAGGATGTCCCATGAAACGAATACTTATCCTTTGTCTCTCCCTCGCCCTGCTTCTCGCCTGCGTGCCCACGCCCGAGGAAGACGCGGTTATATCCAAAGCGGAGAGCGGCACGCTGTCGTCCTCTGCTTTCAAAAGTGAGCAGATACAGGCAGAATATCGAAAGACGCTGACCGAAAACAAGGTGACTGTCGCGTTCGACGCAGCCGTTCAAAAGCCGGACGGCGACTGTATTCCAAGCCATTCCCTTCGCGCCTGCGGTATTTCGGTGCAGCAGCTTTCCGCCATCGTAAAGGCGCTTTTCGGCGATGCGCCTGTCTATGATTTCGGGCAGCAGACCAAGGAGGACCTTTATCCGGCGCTTTTGGAAGCGATGGAGCTTTTGGAGAAAGTAAAAGCAAATCCGGATCAGTACGAAGCGGGCGTCGATTTTTATCAGGATGAGGTCAACGACATTCTGGAGGAATATAACGCCGCACCGGACAGCAGCGCGCTTGTTCCGAAGGAAGTTGTTTATGCGATCAACGAGGAAGATCGAAGCGGCGTATTCGGTTGCTGCGGCAGAGGCGGCAGAAGCACGAATGCGACGCTGTTTGTGAATACCGCAATCGACAGCAAAAGCGATACCAATACGTTTTTGACCTATCAGAATCCGAATTCCTATACCGGGATCAGTCTTGCACGCGAGGTCGTTCACGATCTGACTGTTTCCGATCCCTTGATTTCAAAAGAAGAGGCGATCGAGACGGCAGTCGCGCTGGCGGAACGTATGGAAATGACGGACCTGAAGGTTGCCGGCGCCGAACCGGGCGTGCTGAAGGTCCCCAATACCGGATGGTATGAAGCTGATCCGAATGAAACGCCGTACCTTGTGTTTTTTACGCGCTGCATGGACGGCGTACAGGTCACATTGGATGCGCGCACATATTCTGAGAACGACTTTGGGAAAGCGTTTGTCGAGCCGATGGCGTATGAACGCCTGACCGTCGGCGTGGATTCCAAAGGCGTCTGCTTTGTACAATGGAACGGGCCCGTTTCTGTCGAAAACCGTCCGAATGAGAACTGTCCGATCCTCGGCGTCGATCAGTCCGCGGCGCAGGCAGCGAAATATCTGAGCTTTCTCTATCCTGTCTCCGACGCCCTGAACGACGCGAATGCCGAGGGTCAGGCACAGTCGCTTTTAGAGACCCAACGCGGTTCCGTGCAATCGTGCACGGTGCATATCGATCGGATCGCGCTCGGATGGATGCAGGTCCGGGACGGCGCTTCCGCAAAGGAAAGCACACTCATCCCTGTCTGGGATTTCTTCGGAACCGTGGAACGCACCTATGAAAACGGAGAAACCGAGCGCATCGAAGGCGGCCTTGTCAGTCTTTTAACGCTTGACGCGCAGACAGGTGCGCGTATCGATCGAAAACAAGGTTATTGAAAGGAGAAATTATGAAACGAATCATTCTTTGCCTCTCCCTCGCCCTGCTGCTCGCCTGCGTGCCCACGCCGGAGGAGGAATTTGTTGTGAACAAGAGCGATAGGGCCCCTTCGGCAGCTGCAGAAAACACGGTGAGCGAAAGCAGAACCGATCTTTCGGCGATCCCGAAGCATCTGACCTTCGAGGCGCAGCCGCAGAACGGCGTCTCGGTCAAGGTCGACGCGGATGTGGAGATCGACCGCAGCGGTACATTCCCGATCCTTGAAGTCCGGCAAAGCAATACGCCGAAGGACGCGGCGTTTTATAAAGCGCTTTTAGGCGCGCTCTGTCCGGACGGAACGGTTTACGAACGCTGGACGCGCACCAAGGAGGAGATTCAGGAGGAGCTCGTAGCGGCGCTCTCCTATGACGGGCAGGCGGGATCGCTTATAGAAATCGACAGCGATTATATCGGCAATCTTGAGGAGCAGTACCGGAACGCGCCGGAATCCGCCGAACGCATTGCGCACAGCATTTCCGACGGTTTTGAACCGGGAAAGCGCTATTATATCGTACAGCCGGACGGCACGGTTGCGCTGCTCGGCTTCGGCCCGCGGTGCAGCGAAGGGTATTTTTACGACGATTACCATACCGCCTATTATACGGAGGACGCTCTGGAGAAGGGCGACGCGCCTTTGTCCTCGGAGCCCCCGATCACGGAGCAGGAAGCGGTCCGTACCGCGGACGCATTGATCAAGGCGCTCGGCGTCGAGTGCGACGCCGTGATCGAGACCGAACGCGGCTTTGCGTTTTCGGTAACAAAGCTCGTCCGGGAGGATACGGTCTGGTGGGTCCACTACCTGCGGCGGGTCGGATCGACCTGTTCGCTCGATTTGCGCGATCTAACCGGCTGGTCCTATCCGAGCGAGCCCTCCACCGTGCTCGGCGCACCGTGGGAAGGCGTCGAGTCCATTCACGTGGTCGTCGGAAAAGAAGGCGTATGCTGCATTCTGTGGGACGGGCTTGCGGAAACGACGGGCGTGCTTTCGAAAAACGCCACGCTTTGTGATTTCGATACCGTGAAGGACCGGTTTGTTGCGCAGCTTGGGTATCGGTATGCGCCGCATTCCGATGCGGAATCGATGACGGTGCGCGTGCATCGCGTCGCGCTCGTCTACGGCGTGCTCAGTAAAAAGGATCAGCGCGACGTCGGCGTCTATATGCCGCTTTGGGAGATCTCGTACACGCTTGAAGACAACGGTCCCGACGTCTGGAAGATGTATTTCTCCGCGCTCGATGGCGGCACGGCAGAGCCGCGCATCACGACTGACAATCTCGCCCACGCCGCCATGGAAGAACCATGACGCGGTTACAGCAGCGTCAATCTATTGCATTCCGTCTGTCACCTTTCCCGCTTTCCGCCCGTCTATATGGATGAATCACATCCAAAGGAGGATCGTTTATGAAACGTGTTATTGTTATATGTCTGCTGCTCGCCCTGCTCCTCGCCTGCGTACCGACGCCCGAGGAGGAATTTGTGGTGAACAAAGCGGATCAGCAGCAAATGCTGGATCTTGCGACGCGCACCGACGCGCCGAAGCCCGATTCCGCGACCGCCGGTCCCGAGGAACAGGCAACCGCTTCGACCGCGGTTGGCCTGTACGAACGTCTCGGCGCGCCGAAAACGTATCAGGCATCGCTTTCCGGTACCGATGGTCGCTTGCAGGTCGAGGTCGACGCAAAGGTCATTCTGCCCGAATGCGAGCTTCCGATCGTGCGCGTGGTTCCGAAAGAGTTTACCCGGAAGGAAAAACTCGCCCTTGTCGATGCGCTGATTCCGGCAGACATGCAGATTGTCGATACCCGCGAAGGCGTCGTCTGGCAAACGAAGGGCTTCGTTGCGCACTACATTGAGCGCGCAAGGTGGGCCATCGACAACTGGGACAACGGCGGCGCAATTCTGTATGACATCGACGATTCCACACCGAGCGATGTGGAAAAGAAGATTCAGGATCTTCTGATCGAACAAGCCGACGCGCCCGCCGAATCGCCGAAGCTCGACCGGAACGGCGCCTTACCTAACTCTGTTTTTGCGACAAAAGACGAAATGAACTTTTTGTCGCTTTATTTCAGCACCAATCCGTGGGACGGCACCGTGCATCAGATCGATTACGAGCGGAACTTTTTCGACAACCCGAACGTACCGACAAAGCAGATCCGTGCGAACGATCTTCTCCAGCGGGACGCCGAGGAAGCAGCAAACGCGCTGCTCGAAAAACTTCCGTTCGGGGGTTTTGCCCTGTCCGCCGCGTGGCCGGAAACATATTTCGACGACTATGACCGCAATATCCCCTGCTGGCGGCTGCTCTATACGCGCTCGGTCAACGGCGCGCAGGAAACGGCGACCAATTATACCGAAACCATTAACAGCGAGTACAACCACTACCGCGGAAACGAGATCCTCCTGATCACCGTCGATGCGGACGGCGTTGTGGGGCTGCGGTACCGCACACCTTACGAGGTATCGGACATTGTCGCGGAGCAGACGAACCTGCTGCCGTTTGAGAAAATCGAGGAAATCTTCAAGCGTTACATCCTTGTCTATAAAAACAATCTGAATGACGGCACGCGTGATAAAACGTACTGGACGTATCATATTACGACGGTGCGGCTCGGCCTTGTCAACATTCCGGAAGAAAATTCCGATGCCGGTCTGCTTGTCCCGGCATGGGATTTCATGGGGTATCAGCACTTCGAAAGCCCATATGAAAACGATGACGCCTGGACGAACGAACTGATGTCGTTTCTGACCATCAATGCCATCGACGGCAGCATCATCGAACGCGAAGGTTCACTGTAAGAACGGCATTTACAACGCAAATCGAAAGGAAAATGCTTATGAAACGATTGCTTGTTATTCTCTTGTCCCTCACCTTGCTCCTTGCCTGCGTACCTACGCCCGAGGAGGAATATGTTGTAAACAAGAGCGACCAAAGCGCAATGATCGAATCGTCGCGTTCGGACAATGCGCAAACGATCACGGATCTGAGAACCGCGTACCACATTCCGGAGCGAATGACCGAGGAGCTTACAAGCCCGGACGGTGTCACGCACGTAACCGTCGACGCCGAGATCGTCGTGCCGGACGGGCCGCTGCCGATCGTGCGCGTTTATGCCGCCGAGTTTGAACAGCCGATCGTGACCGCGCTGTGGAATGAACTGATCGGCAACGCCGTACTGTACGATCAATGGGAAAATGAAGAAACCAAAGCAGACATTGAACGGGATCTGAAGCAATATAACGAACAGTTGAGCCAGATCCAAAGCGGAGAACTCAACGAGAATGATGCTATGTACTCCGCCGACGAGCTGATTGAAATGATCGCGGATTTGCAGGCGCGCTACGCCTCCGCACCCGACGGACACGAAAAAGAGATCGAATCCGGCGTGCTGCATAAGCAGTACTTCCCACTCGGCGACAACAAGCGCGCAGCCGCCCGCATGGGGATTTACGCTTACACAGAGGGCGAACCGTGGATCCAGTTCAAGGTGGAAAACGATACGGATAATACCGAGATGCTGATCCATTATGAGGGCGACGGTTGGTCCGGTATCGACGCCAGACGCAGCGCACGGTTCTACTACTACCGCGGTTCGGACAGATCCAACTGTTTTGACGCGGCTTGGTGCTGCGACTACGCAACGCTTATCCCGATCGAGCGAGATGATCCGATCCCGGACACAGCGGTCGGAAGTCTTTTAAATACGCCGTCTGATGCTTACGCGGAAGTCGAACGGTTTTTGGCTGCGATCGGGCTCTCCGATACGTTCAAAATCTCACGTGCGGTCGTTTGCGGCGACAGCATGCAGCCCGATACGCCGTCGACCGAATTCGCGTACTGTTTTGAATTGGTACGCAAGATCAACGGTTCGACATGCAACCGGTCGCTTTTGAGCACGCGATCGAGCGCAGTCAGCGAGGATGAATTTGCACCGACATGGGCGTATGAGCAGTTTTTGATCGGGTTGGACAGCGACGGCATATTCTGCGTGAAATGGTCGGCTCCGTTGACGCTCGGCGACACGGTCAATGAAAACACAAAACTAAAAGATTTTTCCGAGATTCGGGCGATCGCGGAGCGCATGCTGCCGATGATGGAGGTTGAGAACTTCCAACCGGAGTACTCTAAAAATGCATCTCGTACAGTTGACCGCATCGAACTGGGACTATGGCGTATTGCGGAACAAAACGAGCTCGGTAAAGGCATGCTCGTCCCTGCCTATTGCTTTTACGG
>JAFZIH010000020.1 GCA_017554455.1 Clostridia bacterium
CTACGGTGAATACGGTCTCGTCGCGCTGGAGCCCGCATGGGTCACCAGCAACCAGATCGAGGCAGCGCGTGTCGCAATGACCCGTTATATCAAGCGCGGCGGTCAGGTCTGGATCAAGATCTTCCCTGACAAGCCCGTTACCGAAAAGCCGGCCGAGACCCGCATGGGTTCCGGTAAGGGCTCGCCCGAATACTGGGTGGCAGTCGTCAAGCCCGGCCGCGTGATGTTCGAGATCGCGGGCGTCGACAAGGCGGTTGCAGACGAAGCGCTCCGTCTCGCGGGCCACAAGCTCCCGCTCAAGACGAAGATCGTCAAGAAGGAAGAAACTGAGGAGAAAGGAGAATGACCATGAAGGCCGATAAGCTGAGAGCTATGTCCACCGAAGAGTTGGAAAAGCAGGAAAAAGAACTGAAAGCCGAGCTGTTCAATCTCCGCTTCCAGGCAGTGACCGGACAGATCAGCAATCCTTCCCGCATCGGTGCATGCAAGAAGGACATTGCAAGAATCAAGACCGTTCTCCGTATGCGTGAGCTCGGTCAGGACGCCGAGTAAGGAGGAATAGGCAATGGAACAGAGAGGTTATCGTAAGACCCGCGTTGGCGTCGTCGTCAGCGATAAGATGGAAAAGACGATCGTCGTCGCCATCAAAACCAAGGTTCGCCATCCCCTGTACGGCAAGATGGTCAACCGGACCCGTAAATTCAAGGTGCACGATGAAGAGAATGCCTGCGGCATCGGCGACACCGTGCGCATCATGGAGACCCGCCCGATTTCCAAGGACAAGAGATGGCGTCTCGTGGAAATCATCGAAAAGGCGAAGTAATGGAGAGGAGAAGATAAAATGATTCAGCCTCAAACCAGATTGAAAGTCGCGGACAACAGCGGCGCCAAGGAGATCATGTGCATTCGTGTTCTCGGCGGCAGCAAGGTCAAGTCCGCAGGTATCGGCGACGTCATCGTCGCGTCCGTCAAGACGGCAACGCCGGGCGGCGCGGTCAAGAAGAAGGACGTCGTGAAGGCGGTCGTGGTCCGCACCGTTGCGGAGACCACCCGTGCCGACGGCAGCCACATTCGTTTCGACGACAACGCTGCGGTCATCATCAACGATCAGAAGCAGCCGCGCGGCACCCGTATCTTCGGGCCGGTCGCTCGTGAGCTTCGTGAGAAAGACTATATGAAGATCGTCTCTCTCGCACCCGAAGTACTGTAAAGGAGGAGCATGACATGAATAAGCTGAATGTGAAAAAAGGCGATACCGTCGTCGTGATCTCCGGTCAGGACAAGGGCAAGAAGGGCGAGATCCTGCATGCGGCGCCCGCGGATAACCGCGTTATGGTCAAGGGCGTCCACATGATCACCAAGCATGTCAAGCCCAAGAGACAGGGCGAGGCAGGCGGCCGGATCGAGCAGGAAGGCACCATCGACGCGTCCAACGTCATGCTCGTTTGCCCGAAGTGCGGCAAAGCGACCCGCGTTGCACATCAGATCGTCGACGGCAAGAAGGTCCGCGTTTGCAAGAAGTGCGGCAAGGTCATGGACTGAGAGACGGAAGGAGAAGAAAATGGCAAAGAAAGAAACTGCGGTTCAAGCAAAGCCTTTCAGCGGCGAACCCCGTCTGAAGACCAAGTACAGAGAAGAAGTCGTTCCCGCTCTGAACGAAAAGTTCCACTACGAGAACGTCATGATGATCCCGAAACTTGAGAAGATCATCATCAACATGGGTCTCGGTTCCGAAAAGGATAACCCCAAGGGCATCGAGAAGGCAGTTGCGGAGCTCTCCGCGATCGCCGGCCAGAAGGCCATCGTCACCAAGGCGAAGAAGTCCGTCGCGAACTTCAAAGTCCGTGAAGGCATGAACATCGGCGCAAAGGTCACCCTGCGCGGTGATCGGATGTACTACTTCGCCGACAAGCTGATGAACATCGTTCTGCCCCGCGTCCGCGACTTCCGCGGTGTGTCCGACACGTCGTTCGACGGTCGCGGCAACTACGCAATGGGCGTCCGTGAACAGCTGATCTTCCCCGAGATCAACTATGACGACGTTGACAAGGTCCGCGGTATGAACATCGTGTTCGTCACCAGCGCCCAGACCGACGAAGAAGCGCGCGAGCTGCTTGCTCTGCTCGGTATGCCGTTCGTTCAGGACTAAGAAGGAGGAACCACTATGGCAAAGACATCCATGAAGCTGAAGCAGCAGAGGACCCCGAAGTTCTCTACCCGCGCTTACACCCGCTGCCGTATCTGCGGTCGTCCGCATGCGGTCCTTCGCAAGTACGGCATCTGCCGCGTGTGCTTCCGTGAAGAAGCATACAAGGGCAACATCCCCGGCGTCCGCAAGGCAAGCTGGTAATCAGGAGGAAAGAACCATGACAGATACTATTGCAGATATGCTTACCAGAATCCGCAACGCGCTGGTCGCGAAGCACGAGACGGTCGACGTCCCCGCTTCCTCGATCAAAAAGGCGATCGCGGAGATCCTTGTGGAAGAGGGTTACATCAAGAGCTATGAGATCGTCGAAGACGGGATCGTCAAGACCATCCGCATCAAGCTCAAGTACGGCCCCAACAAGCAGCGCGTCATCGTCGGCATCAAGCGCATCTCCCGTCCGGGTCTTCGCGTTTATGCCCGCAAGGACGAGATCCCGAAGGTCCTCGGCGGCCTCGGTATCGCGATCCTGTCCACCTCTCGCGGCGTGATGACGGACCGCGAGGCAAGAAAGCTCGGCGTCGGCGGCGAAGTGCTCGCATACGTCTGGTAATATTACAGGAGGAAATACAATGTCTCGAATCGGAAAACTTCCGGTACACATCGTGTCCGGAGTGACAATCACGGTTGACGAACACAATGTCGTGACCGTGAAAGGCCCCAAGGGCGAGCTCACGCAGAGTGTTTCGCCCGAGATGATCCTGGAGCAGGAAAACGGTGTTCTCACCGTGAAGCGTCCCAGCGACGACAAGCAGCACCGCGCACTGCACGGACTGACCCGCTCGCTCATCAACAACATGGTCGTCGGCGTTTCGACCGGCTTTGAAAAGAAGCTCGAGATCGTCGGCACCGGTTACAGAGCGCAGATGGACGGCAAGGACCTCGTTCTGAACGTCGGTTACAGCCATCCGGTCAGATTCGCGAAGATGGACGGTATCGAATTTGAAACGCCCGCACCCACCAAGATCACGGTGAAGGGCATCGACAAGCAGAAGGTCGGCCAGGTTGCCGCAGACATTCGCAAGACGCGCGCGCCGGAACCCTACAAGGGCAAGGGCATCCGCTACGAAGGCGAATTCGTCCGCCGCAAGGAAGGCAAGACCGGCAAGTAAGGTAGAAAGGAGTAACGTAGAATGTTTTCTAAGATCGATAAGAATTCTGTTCGCAAGGCGCGTCATCATCGTCAGCGCAGGAATCTGAACGGCACGTGCGAGCGTCCGCGTCTCAACGTCTATCGCAGCACGAACCACATCTATGCGCAGATCATCAATGACGTCGACGGTAACACTCTGGTTGCTGCTTCTACTCTGGATGCAGAGATCAAGGGCCAGCTCGAAGGCAAGGACAAGAAGGAAGCTGCAAAGCTCGTCGGAAAGCTTGTCGGAGAGCGCGCCATCGAAAAGGGCGTCAAGAAGGTCGTTTTCGACCGCGGCGGTTACCTGTACACCGGTCGCGTAGCGGCTTTGGCCGAAGGCGCGAGAGAAGCCGGTCTGGACTTCTAAGGGAGGAAGCGAAATGAGAAACGACAGAGAAAGAAAATTCGAGAAGGAAGTTCCCGAATTCAAAGAAAGACTCGTAGCGATCAACCGCGTTGCGAAGGTCGTCAAGGGCGGTAAGAACTTCCGCTTCACGGCGCTCATGGTTGTCGGCAACGAGAACGGCAAGGTCGGCGTCGGCCTCGGTAAGGCAGTCGAGATCCCCGAAGCAGTCCGCAAGGGCATCGAGGACGCAAAGCGCCACATGATCGAAGTCCCGGTCGTCGGCACGACGATCCCGCATCAGGTGGAAGGCAAGTACGGCAAGGGTCACGTCCGTCTGCTCCCCGCTGAAGAAGGTACCGGCGTTATCGCGGGCGGTCCCGCCCGTGCGGTCCTCGAAGCGGCAGGCATCCGCGACATCCGCACCAAGTCCTACGGTTCCAACAATCCGTCGAACTGCGTCAAGGCGACGCTCAACGGACTTGCGCAGCTCCGTACCGCAGAACAGATCGCAGCGCTCCGCGGCAAGACCGTGGACGAGATCCTGAACTGAGGAGGACAAGGCAATGTTGAAAGTCACTTTGATCAAGAGCCCGATTTCCTCGCTGCGCGATCAGCAGGACACGGTCAAGGCGCTCGGCCTCCACAAGGTCAATCAGACCGTCGTAAAGCCCGACAACGCCTGCATCCGCGGCCAGATCTTCAAGGTCAAGCACCTTGTCAAGGTCGAAGAAGTCGAAGAAGCATAAGGAGGGTCAACGTATGAAGATCCATGAATTGAGACCGGCAGAGGGATCCAAGCAGAGCCCCAAGCGTTTGGGCCGCGGCACGGGTTCCGGTATCGGCAAGACCTCCGCAAAGGGCAACAAGGGCCAGAAGGCCCGCAGCGGCGCAAAGAAGAACGGGTTTGAAGGCGGCCAGATGCCTCTGGCGCGTCGTCTCCCGAAGCGCGGCTTCTACAATCACTTTGCGAAGGAATACACCATCATCAACATTTCCGACCTGAATGGGTTGGAGAACGGCACCGAGGTCACCGGTGAGCTGCTCGAAGCACTCGGCATCATCGGCAAGCTCGAAAAGGACGGCCTGAAGGTTCTGGGCAACGGCGAGCTCACCAAGGCGCTCACCGTCAAGGCTGCGAAGTTCTCGAAATCCGCGGAGGAAGCGATTAAGAACGCAGGCGGAAACGTTGAGGTGATCTGATGTTCAGCACATTCATCAACGCATTCAAGATCAAGGACCTCCGGAAGAAGATCCTGTACACGCTGCTTCTGATCGTGGTTTACCGCCTCGGCAGCGCGATCCCGATCCCGGGCGTCAACCTCGCCGGCTGGCAGGAAGCGACCAAACAGCTTTCCGCAATGTCGGACTTCATGAGCTTGATGTCAGGTTCTGCATTCTCGCAGTTCACGATCTTTGCAATGGGCATCTCGCCGTACATCACGGCGTCCATTATCCTGCAGCTCCTCACCATTGCGATCCCCGCTCTCGAGCGGATGAGCAAGGAGGAGGACGGCCGTCAGAAGATCGAGCGCATCACCCGCTACGCGGGCGTCGGCCTCGCGGTCGTGCAGTCGATCGGCATCGTTATGAGCTATAACGGCGTTCTTTCGGACGGCAGCTACATTGTCTCCAACGCGGACGGACTGTTCGTACTGCGTCTCGCGATCATCGCGATCTGCGCGGCGGCAGGTACCGCATTCCTGATGTGGCTCGGCGAGCGCATCACGGAGAAGGGAATCGGCAACGGCATTTCGATGCTGATCTTCGCTTCCATCGTCTCCCGCGTGCCCGACTTCATCCAGGAGCGCATCAGCGCGATCGCGGCGGCGCCCGGCAAAGTGATGACCTGGGTCATCCTCGTGCTCACCATCGTTGTGGTCCTTGCTTTGATCGCATTCGTCGTCTACATCGACAAGGCGGTCCGCAAGATCCCGGTGCAGTACGCAAAGCGCGTCGTCGGCCGCAAGATGTACGGCGGTCAGAACACGCATCTGCCGATGAAGGCGAATGCAAACGGCGTTCTGCCCCTGATCTTCGCCATGACGATCATGCAGTTCCCCGAGATGATCATGCAGTTCTTCAAGCGCGGCGGCAGCTTCATGAACTTCTGGTATCGCTGGATGGTGTCCTCTCCCAAGGTATGGGACGGCACGATGTATCAGCCCACCAGCGTTCTGAAGGCGACCGGCGTCACGTACACCGGCATCCAGTATGCGCCGTTCGTGTACTATCTGGTATACTTCCTGCTGATCATTGCGTTCGGTTACTTCTACACCTCGATCACGTTCAACCCGGTTGAGATGTCGAAGAACCTGCAGCAAAACGGCGGCTTCATTCCGGGCATCCGTCCGGGCAAGCCGACCGGTGAGTACCTCGGCAAGATCTCGAACCGCCTCACGCTGTTCGGATCCCTGTTCCTGGCGGTCATCGCGATCATCCCGACCATCATCCTGAACATCATGGGCGTCACCAACATGTTCGGTGCGACTTCGGTCCTCATTATGGTCAGCGTCGCGCTTGAAACGACGGAGCAACTCGAATCCCAGATGCTGATGCGTCACTACAAGGGATTCCTGAACTAACCGATATGAAACTGATCTTCTTGGGCCCGCCGGGCGCGGGCAAAGGCACACAGGCAGAGCGCATTGCGGAGCGATATGAGATCGCGCACCTCTCGACGGGCGATATGCTTCGAAGCGAGATCCGCAATGCCACTCCGCTGGGTGCGGCGGCAAAGGCATACATCGACCGCGGCGAGCTTGTTCCGGACAGCGTCATCATCGACATGGTCCGCGAACGGATCACGCGGGACGACTGCAAGAACGGCTTCCTTTTAGACGGTTTTCCGAGAACGGTCGTACAGGCCGAAGCGCTTGCAACATTTACCGAGATCGACCACGCGGTCAACATCGACGTACCGAGCGAGCGGCTTGTAGCCCGCATCTCCGGGCGCAGAATGTGCCCCGGCTGCGGCGCGGCGTATCATGTTTCCATGTATGCGCTGCCGACCTGTTCTAAATGCGGCGCGACGCTCTATCAGCGTGACGACGACCGCGAGGAAACGGTACAAAACCGCCTGAAGGTCTATGCGGAAAAAACGGCGCCCCTGATCGCCTTCTATGAAGCGGCAGGGAAGCTCGTCACCGTGGACGGCGATCAGTCCGTCGATGCGGTGACGGAGAGCATTTTGAAAGGGCTCGGCGCATGATTACGATCAAATCAGCGCAGGACATCGAACGGATGCGGGCGGCAGGTTCGGTCGTGGAGGACACCCTGAAGCTCTTGGAAAAGAGCGTACGGATCGGCGTCACCACGGAGGAGCTGAACCGCGTGGCGGAGGAATACATCCGAAGCCGGGGCGCATACCCGACGTGTCTACACTACAACGGGTATCCGAAGGCGATCTGCATCTCGGTCAACGAGGTGGTCGTCCACGGGATCCCCGGACCGCGCAAGCTCAAGGACGGCGACATCGTCAGCTGTGACGTATGCGCCACGCTGAACGGCTTCGTCGGCGACGCGACGCGGACCTTTTTGGTCGGCAACGTCGCGGAAGAGACGAGAAAGCTCGTCGAGGTCACGAAGGAGTGCTTCTTTAAGGGCATCGAATTCGCCAGACCGGGCTATCGGATCTCCGACATCAGCAAGGCGATCCAGAGCCACGCGGAATCGCACGGATACGGCGTCGTGCGGGAACTGACCGGCCACGGAGTCGGACGGACCCTGCACGAGGACCCGGAAGTGCCGAACTTTTACTCACCGCGCGCACGGCAGCGCCTCGAAGCAGGCATGACGATCGCGGTGGAGCCGATGATCACACTCGGCTCGAGAGAAGTCTGGCAGCTCGATGACGGCTGGACCGTCACGACCCGGGACGGCAAGCCCGCAGCGCATTACGAGAACACGATCGCGATCACCGACGGCGATCCGATCCTTCTGACCTGTTCGGAGGCGCTCGTATGACGCGGGAACCGCTGTATGAAGGCGAGATCGTCCGCTCGCGCGCAGGGCGGGACTGCGGACGCGCGTTCGTGGTATGGAAGGTCCTCGACGAACAGTACGTGCTGCTCGTCGACGGAACACTCCGTACGCTGGAGCGTCCGAAGAAAAAGAAGCGCATGCACCTTTTGAAAGCCACCGAAACGCGGATGGAGCTTTCCGGAAAACTCTGCAATGCGGATTTCCGAAAGTTCCTCTCCGCCGAAGGATTCCGAAACGACTGTAACGAATAAAAGGAGGGATATCGTTGTCCAAACAGGATGTCATTGAAGTGGAAGGCGTCGTGACCGAAGCGTATCCGAACGCAATGTTCGAGGTCAAGCTTCCGAACGACCACAAGATCCTCGCGACCATCTCGGGCAAGCTGCGCATGAACTACATCCGCATCCTTCCCGGCGACAAGGTCACCGTCGAGCTTTCGATGTATGACTTGACCCGCGGCCGCATCACGTGGCGCGCAAAGAACTGAGAGATCAGCAAAAGATTTAAAGGAGAAAAGCTATGAAAGTCAGACCGTCTGTCAAACCCATTTGCGAAAAGTGCAAGATCATCAAGCGCAAGGGTCGCGTCATGATCATTTGCGAGAATCCGAAGCACAAGCAGAAGCAGGGCTAACCCATAGGGGAACAAACTTGCGGGGCGGCTGGCACGAAAGTGCAACCCGCAAGCCAATATAGATCATTTTCAAAATTATTACGGAGGTAGAGAAACGATATGGCACGTATTGCTGGCGTAGACCTTCCGAGAGATAAGCGAGTCGAGATCGGCTTGACCTATATCTACGGGATCGGTCAAACAACCGCTTCCAAGATCCTCGCGGAAACCGGCATCGATCCGGATACCCGCGTTCGTGATCTCGAAGAGAGCGATGTCAACAAGATCAGAGATTATATCGACCACAAC
>JAFZIH010000021.1 GCA_017554455.1 Clostridia bacterium
ACGATCCCGCTCTCGTCACATAGAATCGGCATGGTTCGTTCGAACCGCGGCACCTTCCGATCGGTCAGATAATCGCTCAAAAGCTTTGATCCAGTCATGCCGAGCGGCGTGAAGCGATCGCCCGGTCTCGGATTGCGTGCGAACACTTCGCCCTGCAGCCGGTCTGCGTCGACGTATGCGTCATATCTTCCGCATGGGATCACGGCCTTTTCGACCCGTTCGACGGAAATCGTTCCGTGTAAAAGCTTTACGCTGCCGGTACCCGGCACGGGCGTCGAATACGGTTCGGTCTCCTCCCTGCCGATGCGAAGATCGGTCGCGTCCAGCCATGCGGTCACACCGTTTTTCAGCGTCGCGACGTCGCCCGTCTGCCCAAGAAGCAGTCCGTCGAGCCGATCAAGATCCGCCGCCGTGAAGTCCGTATACGGAAGCAGATTCCGAAGCACTCTCAGCCGGATCGGACGCGGCAGCGCCGAAAGCTTTTCACGGTTTGTGCCGCAGGATTTTCCCGCGTCGTCCGCGAGCGTGTTCAGATAATCCGAATCCTCCGCGATATGCGCCGCCGCATCGGAAAGCGCCTTTTTTGCCGCCGGATTGACCGTTTCGAGCACCGGCATGACGCTCAGACGGATGCGGTTTCGCGTCGCGTCCGTTTCGAAGTTCGTCTCATCGGTGCAAAAGCGTTGCCCGCGTTCCGATAGATATGCGAGAATCTCGCTTTTGCCGGTATGCAGCAGCGGACGGATCAGCCGCCCGGAGCGAAGCCGCATGCCAACAAGACCGTCGGTGCCGCTTCCGCGCAGAAGATGCAGCAGAAGCGTCTCCGCCTGATCATCCCGATGATGTCCGATCGCAATGCAGTCGAGGTACCGATCCGCTCGGATGCGTTCCAGAAACGCATATCGCGCGTTCCTTGCGGCAAGCTCCAAAGATACGCCTGTCTCCTTCGCTAGGCGCGGCACGTCGATCCGTTCCGCATGCAGCGGAACGTCGAGCCGTTCGCAGAGTTCAGCGCAAAACGCTTCGTCCGCGTCCGCGTCCGTTTCGCGGATCGCATGGTTCAGGTGCGCCGCCTCTACGCGAAGGATCTTTCCGTTCTTTTGAAGCTTAACTAGCTCCAGCAGCAATGCCACGGAGTCCGCGCCGCCCGAAAGCGCAGCGAGCACGCCGTCCCCATCGGAGACGCCGCACGCAGCCCAAGTCGAATCGGTCCACAGCAACATGATACACAACTCCGAGAATAGATGGTAATAGTTTACCCCAAAAGCACACCTTTTGCAAGTGGCAATTGTGAATTCGGCATGGCATTTCCGAAAATACAATGAAAAAAGCCCCGAAACGGGGCACAGACTGTCGTAAAAGCGGTCAGATCGTTTACGGCGAAATGATGTTACAGATTATCACGGCATGAAACAAAGGCGATACGCCTTTGCTTATTATTTGGTTCGCCGTAAACTATCCGCGTTTTCGCTCCGTCGCATACCTCAGTATTGCTCAATCGCGAAGAACGCGAATTCTGTCTCGCTTCCCGACCGCCTGTAAATGGTCAAATTCAACTTACGACGTTTTTCGGATCGCCGTTCAAAAAAGCGGCAAGGTTCTCCGCGGAAACATCGATAATTTTCTGCCGCATCGGTTTCGGCGTCCACGCGTAATGCGACGTGATGAGACAATTTTTTGCTTTCAACAGCGGATTCCGGAGCTTGATCGGCTCCTCGCTCGCGACGTCCGCGGCATATCCCGCAAGCTTGCCGGAATTCAGCGCGTCGCATACGTCCGATTCGGAAATCAAGCTTCCGCGCGACGTATTGATGAGCAGTGCGCCGTCCTTCATCTTTGCGATCGTGTCCTTTCGGATCAGTCCGACCGTGTCCGCTTTTGCGGGACAATGCAAGCTGATCACATCAGCTTCACGGAACAGCGTATCGAGCGAAACGTATTCGCCGACGAATCCCGGCTTTTCCTGCGGATTCACGCCGAGCACACGCATGCCCAAAGCGTCCGCGATCTTCGCGACGCGCGAGCCGATCCGTCCGCAGCCGATGATGCCCATCGTTTTCCCGTACAAAAGCGTCGGCGCGATCTTCCACCACGAGAAATCGGGCGAAGCGGTCCAGGCGCCGTTTTTGACGAGCGCGTCGTGATATTCCACGTGCTGACAAAGCCCCAGAAGCAGCGCGATCGCGTGCTGCGCGACGGCTTCCGTGCTGTATGCGGGCACGTTGGTTACGACGATCCCGCGCTCCCTTGCCGCGTCGACGTCGATCACGTCGTAGCCGGTCGCCAGCACGCCGATAAACTTCAGTTGCCGCGCGCCGAAGATGACGTCGCGAGAGAGCTTTACCTTGTTGACAAACACCGCATCCGCGCCTCTCACGCGCTGCGCGACCATATCCGGATGCGTGCGGTCATAGACCGAAACCGTTCCGAGACGCTTCAGCGGGCCCCAGTCCACGTCGCCCGGATTGACGCAGAAACCATCCAAAACCACGATCTGCATAGCCACTCCCTCCCTGCTTTTATTGTACGCTTTTCAAGGCGGGAAAGCAAATGAACAAAGTATAAAAAAAGAGGCGCGATGCCTCTTATGAGACCGAAATGTATTTTCGCAGCCGCCGTCCGAGTACAAGCGCAAGTACAAGCTTTGCGGCGTCCGGAAGAAGGAACGGCACAACGCAGATCATAAGCGATGAGGCAAATCCGCGATCGGCGTTCAGTACGGAGAACCATATCGTCCCAAACAGGTAGCAAAGCAGCAGTCCGCCGATCAGCGAGGCGATCTCTGTCCACAGTTTTATACCGAACAGCTTCGTAAAGAACCAATACATTCCTCCGATCAAAAGCATCCCCCAAAGATAACCGCCCGTCATGCCGATGAGCGAGGAAAACCCGCCTTTGCCTCCGGAAAAGACCGGTATTCCGATTGTGCCGAGCAAAAGATAGACGGCGATTGCAATCGTTCCGTCCCTGCCGCCGAGCAGGACAAGCGAAAAAAATACAGCGAAGATCTGCATCGTGAACGGCACCGTAAACGGTACGGTAATCCATGCGCAGACCGTTATAAGCGACGCACCGAGCGCGATATAGGCGAGTTCGACGGTTTTGAACGGAGATTCCCGTTTTGTTTGCTGTTCCATATTTCCTCCGGTACAAAATATCGCCGCTAACGATAACCGTCGGCGGCGATATGGCGCAGAGAGAGGGATTCGAACCCTCGATACCATTCCTGGTATACACGATTTCCAGTCGTGCGCCTTAGACCAAGCTCAGCCATCTCTGCACGTGCATCTCAAATCCTTAGATAATTAGGCACTTCTGCGGTTTCTCTTGTGCTGTCCTCGTGTTCGTATGTCTCTACATCACCACACGATTTCCTTTTTTCTTTAGTGCACACGATTTCATGCGCCAATTTATCTACTTTTGATTTGCATTGTGCATTATAACGCAATCTTAACAGATTGTCAACAAGAATTATCATCTATTTTCAAAGCATTTGCGCCTTATTTCGATTTAGGTATAGAGTTATACTACCAAAGCTAAAAATACGTAAATTTGCGCTTCTGACGCGCTTAAAACATATAATTCTTTATCCCCCTACCGAAAAACATATTTTTATATCTAAAAATAATCAAATCTGAACTGTTAGAATATTATGAATTATCAGAAATAAAGAATAGGGGTTAGATACCCCCATTCAATTCTTTTTTATATTTATAGTATGTATTGCGTGATATGTCGATTAGTTTCATACATTCATCATCTGAAAGATTACCGTCAAATGATTTTGAATACTTCTTTATCATATCCATCTTCTTTTGTTTACTCTTTACCGTATATGTTGAACCTTTCGCGCGTCCGATCTGCTTACCATTTAACCGCGCCGTCTCTATACCTTCCTTTGTCCTGTCATGCAAGTCTTTTACTTCCTTTTCCGCTTGTTCAAAGGCAATTTTGATTTGTTCGCGCGCAAGTGCCATTAGATACTTATTCACACCTTCAAGAATGAAGTCAACATTTCCACCAGTCAGTTTAACACTATTGCTAATTGCGCTTTTATAGACCTCTGTGTTTATATGCGGTTCTTTTATAAAGACAAGATTGACGCCTTTATTAAATAATTCTTCGTATGATGTAAACCCATCTTCCGCGCTTCTGCTCATTCTTGAAACACTATCAAAAATAATAATATCTTGCGCCTTTACTTTGCTAATTAGTTTATTCCACTCTTTACGGTTCATACTTGTGCCAGTATATTCTTCTGTTACAATAACGGCACTATTACAATATTGTTTAATGTTTCTAATCTGTCTTTCGATAGATTGTTTCTTAGTGCTTATTCTTGCATACCCGTAAATCATTGTTTTATCTCCTTTCAATATCATCTTTGACGTTCGTTATATTTGATACTTGTATTATATCATCATATTACATATATGTCAACATAAATTTAATACTTTATAATGATATGTCAAATTTGATACTAAAATGATATAGTGTGATATTGAAATATTTACATTAGAATAGAAAGTAAAGAATAGTATTCTTTTATTATATATGTCCTCTCATTACGTTTTACTTATACTATATGGAAAAGGGCGTGCTAATGTCGTAACTAATAAAACGATTTTTAGCGCGCTCTTTTCTTTTATCTTTTCTTTTGCCTGTGGTGCATCACTTAATCTTTATGTTATGTATCTCATTCATTAAAACATTAACAAGAGTATCACTAATATATTTCTATGTCTTACTATCGTAAAATATATCTTTGCAACCATCAATCCCTATTCTAACAATACTGTTTATATCTTTTGTTAGAACGCCGTGTAACTATGAAATCATATTTTGCCATACTCGCGCGCCGTATTCTTCAATCATCTGCGGCACGATCTTCTATATTGTCTGTTCTGCTATCTCCTATGCTTCACGATGATGCTGATCGGCTCTACCGCCGTGACCGTCCTGTGTTCGTCTCCATCCTGTAACATGACCGCTATCGTCAAAAGTATATCCGCTACCGTTTCTTACATACATAGGTTATATACCTCTCTATAATTCTCTTTAACAAATAGAATAAACTAAACACATTTATTCTATGGTATTTTTCCGTTTCTATAATTCGTTATTGTCTATTTAGATACACCGAATTTATACGCTATTTCTTCATCTTTAATTCCGTGTAGTTTTAACTGTTCAATCATCTTTATAATTACTTGTTTATTATCCATAATATTATTTACCTCTTTTGTTTGATATGGGCGGCGCGTATGTTTTAGGAAATAGGCATTTTATACGAAAATAAAAGGCGCGCCCCGCATACATACGCTATTTGAAATGATTTTATAATCCTAATTTGCGCGCAATTTCTTTTCTTCTTGCTTCTTCATTCTTTGATATATCAAATGTATTTTCATCTATTTCTTCTTGCTTCATTATGTCCGAAAAGTCAAAAGCAATTTGTTTCTTTTTACTCGGCGCGGGTTTATATTGTAACTATACAATACTATCATTTTCTAACTGCGCGGTCTACCGCGCATGCGCAGTTAGAAAATTATCTGCTTCTTTCTAATTCTAAATATCAATATCTTTATCTATATACTGGTTTATTTTCTTTTCTTTCTCGGTTTCCGTTTGCGTTTCTTTTTGGTTTTTGGTTTTTGGTTTATCTTTGTATTCTGCCCATCTTGTCTATATTGTTGTTTTACTTGCGCCGACAATGTTTCCTATTTCTTCGTTTGTTTTGCCTTGCGCTTTTAATGCCGCAACCTTTTCCATATCAATATCAAGGCGCGGTCTGCCGCCTTTGCTTCCATTCTCGGCGGCTGTCTCATATTTACGCTATGCCGCTTTTATATTCGGTAATATTGAACCTTTTATAATACCACTTACTAATTTATCTTCTGTTTTCATTTCTCTGCCTATACCTATTTCTTTTATCTACCAAAGCAATTCCTTTGCCTATTCTAAAGGTAATGCAGAAAGAGTTTCCTCCCACGATCCATAAAAAACAAAACTTTTATATTCCTCCATATTGTTTTACACTCCTATTGCCCTAAATTTGATTTTTGTTGAATTTAGAAATATAATTATAATAGGGCATATATGAACGGCGGCGCGTATTGTTTCGTTCTTCACTTTTACTCTGAACATATTACATATTCATTGTTTCCATACATTGAACGAAACAAGGAACGCGCTCACCATTCATTTATAAGTGATACTTGTTTTATCATACTCTATAAATTTGGGAAAAATTTGAAAAATTACAAAATTTATGGTATCATATTATTATGATGAAAAATACCTTGCATTTTGATTTTTGTTGTGATATATTAAAAAAGTAAAATTTATACAGAAAGGAAATTAAAGGATTATGGCAATTCAAATTAAATCTGTCAGAAGTATCACAAAGGAATTTATGCACGATTACATTGAAAACGAAATGCCGAAAGATAAGAAATGGTTTTATTCTGTCGCTTTCCCCGATGGTAAGTTTAATTATCAAGAAGCGCGCAAAGCATTTATTAACAGATACGCGCCTGAACTTGCACCAAAGAAAAAAACCGACGCTAAAACACTTTTCGCGGGATGGGATAAATAAAGAGTTTATCGAAAGGGCGGCTTCAATGCCGCCCATTATCATTCTTTTCTTGCCTTAATCTTCTTACCCGATTTCGTTTTTGTATTCGATAATACCGAATATTTCTCGGCTTTCTCTTTTATATCGGACGCATACAGATTAGCATAATGTTGAACCATCTTATTTGACGATTGACCTAACATTTGCTGTAATGATACTATATCGCCGCCGTCCATAATCCATTTTTTAGCATAAGTATGTCTAAATAAATGAATTGATGTTTTATTAACTCCTCGACTCTTATTATATGTAGCAATCGCGCGCTTTAATGCGTTATCTGTCATTTGATTTCCATACTGTGTAACAAATAGATATTCATCGTCTTTGGTATATCCATCTTCATCCGTTCTGAAAAGATATATATACTCTCTAAGAATAGAAATCATCTTTTTAACAAGTGAAATTCTATTAACTTTTCCGTTCTTTTGAACATTGATATTAATATATCCTTCTTCTAAGTCCACATCTCCGACCTTTATATTAATGATTGTTTGTATTCTATTTCCTGTAGCAAATAAATAGGCAACAATAACCCAATTTCTATACTCTGTGAAATCATCAGTTTTCGGTTTCTTTAATAGTTTCTCTTTTTCCTTTTCCGTATAACATTCTTTGATCGGCGCGGGTTTATCTTTGATTACAATTCGATACGGTTCAATCCAACCGTTTTCCATACAGTAATACATAATCGCGCGGAAATCGCGTAAATAACTTGTTATAGTTTGTTCACTTACTTTTTCAAATACAGAAAGATACTTGATAAAATGCATTTGAATATCGTTAGTTTCCAATACTGCAATGGGTAATTGCCTACCTATATATTCTCTCGGATTTTCAATATTCGGGTATGCTTCTATAAATTTTTCTATATCGTTTTCATCTAATGTATCAAAAACAACAAATTCATATAATTTCTTGAATGTTTGTTTATAATGCTTAATAGTATATGCGCTATTACGGCGCGCAACCTGTTCATTAATAAATAATGTTTCTAATTGAAACATTTTAGTATTATGCTTTTCAATAAAATCGCGCCTTGTTCTATGGATAACGAATTTAGGGATGTTTTTATAATCTCTGCTGTTTGCGTTTTCAATTATCTCTTTTGTTGATATGTCGGATGTAACAACAAATTCGGGGGAATATGTTGTTACTTGAATAGGATTATTTATATCGGGTTCTTGCGGTATGTCTATTCTTGAAATTATATCGGGATTGTTCTTATTTACTACAACAAAAGAATTATCTTTTTTCTCCATAGCACAAAAAGCCCCTTTTTCTTTATATGATAATGCAAAGATACACGATTGTCAACACTTTATAGCAACACGATTTCCGTTTTACAATAGTATACACGATTATGCATAATAGATATTGTATGCATTTCAAAAGCAAGAGAACCGCCCTATTTATGGGCGGTTCAAGGTTATATAATTTTGATATGGGCGGCGCAAGATATTCAATATACATAACTACGATTTCCAGTCGTGCGCCTTAGACCAAGCTCAGCCATCTCTGCAAGGCAATTTGGACCTTTGCTATCTTACAACAGTTTGCAAAAAAAAGCAAGATATATTTTCATTCACGCAAAAATATTTTGAAAAACCTCTTGCAATTTTATGAAAACCGTGTATAATGTTTTCTGTTCGCGGGGCATTAGCACAGTTGGTAGCGCGCAACGTTCGCAATGTTGAGGTCAGGAGTTCGAATCTCCTATGCTCCACCACATGGGTTGCAATTTCGATTGCAACCCCATTTTTATACCGGGGAGGAGAATCTTATGTTGACTTATATCACCCTGCGCGAGCGTCCCGAACTCGAACAAGCTGTCGCGGAATGGTTCCATTCGAAATGGGGCGTACCGGAAGGAGCGTATCTCGAATGTATGGACGAGTATCTCTCCGGAAAGACCGAATACGGCTGGTACCTGTGTCTCGACGGCACTGAGATCGTGGGCGGTCTCGGCGTGATCGAGAACGATTTCCACGACCGAAAGGATCTTTATCCGAACGTCTGCGCGGTCTATACCGAGGAAGACTATCGCAAGCAAGGCATCGCGGGCGCGCTTCTGAACATGGCGGTCGAAGACCTTCGCGCGCACGGCGTCTCCCCCGTCTATCTCGTCACCGACCACACTGGCTTTTATGAGCGCTACGGATGGGAATTTCTCTGCATGGTGCAGGGCGACGGCGAACCGGACATGACAAGGATGTATATTCACCGGTGATGCAGCAAAGCTGCAATTCATGCCGCAGGCAATTCACGGCGAAGCCAATTCATGCGCCCGAAGGCGCAATTCATGATCGAAGATCAATTCATCAAAACGAACCACCGGAGTTTTCCGGTGGTTCTTGCATTTTGAATCCTATTACAGCGTGATCCCGTCGATCTCCTCAGTGAGTTTGATGATCTCCTCGATCACGGAGCCGATATAGTCGATCGTCGCGTTCAGCGGACCGTCCGTGTTGATATCGATACCCGCAAGCTTCGCCATCTCCGCCGGAGGTACCGAGCCGCCCGCCGCAAGGAAGCGTTTCCAGTCGTTGACGGCGGGTTCGCCTTCCGCGCGGATGCGCAGCATCGCCTGCGTCGCGACGGTCAGTCCCGCGCTGTATGTGTACGGATACAGGCCCATGTAATAGTGCGGCTGCCGCATCCACGTAAGCTCCGCGCCCTCCGGGATCTCGACTGCGTCGCCCCAGAACAGCTCGAGGTTTTTGCGGAAGATGTCGCTCAAGATGTCCGCGTTCACGCTGCCGCCCTCGTCGATGATCTTATAGACCTCGCGCTGATACCACGCCTCACGGAGATGCGTGACGAAGTTATGGTAGTACGTGTTGCTGATCATGCTCGAAAGCACCCAGCGGCGGAAACGCTTGTCGTCGCTCGTGTTTGCGAGATAATTCGCAAGCAGCAGCTCGTTCATGGTCGACGGCGCCTCGACGAGATACATGGACGGATCGCAGTCGAAACAGGACTGCGCGGCGTCGCTGTACATGCTCTGCCCCGCGTGTCCGAGCTCGTGCGCGACCGTGAACACGTCCGACATGCGGTCGTTCCAGTTCAGAAGAATGAACGAATTCCGGCGATACAGCCCGGAGCAGAAGCCGCCCGTGGACTTGCCTTCGTTTTTCGCAAAGTCGATCCAGCGCTCGCGGTAGGCGCGGTCGATCATGCCGACGTAATCCCCGCCGAGGATCGAAAGCGCGTCGCGCACGTATTTGTGCGATTCCGCGATCGTGACCTTCGGATCGTATTCCGGATCCACCGCGATCTTGAGGTCGCCGAACGTCATCTTTTCAAGCCCGTACTTCTTCTGCAGCAGCTTGGCGTAGCGGCGCATATGCGGTGCAAGCCGCTCGGTGATCACGTCGATCTGACGGTCGTACATCTCGCGCGTGACCTTCTGTTCGAACAGCAGATAGTCGAACACGTCCTTATAGCCGCGCAGCTCCGACATGACCTTTTCCTGCGTGACACAGGCGTTGTATGCCGTCGCGGTCGTGTTCTCGTACTTTTTCAGCGTATCGTAGAACGCGCGGAACGCGGCGCGGCGCACCGGCGTATTCGCTTCCAGCTCGTAATCGTCCTCATACAGCGAATAGCCGAGCGTGTACTCCTTGCCGTCGACGGTGAACGGATCAAACGCGATATCCGCAAGCTTCAGTGTGTTGTAGACCTCGTACGGGACCTCGAACGAACGGTCCAGCGACGCGAGCACCTTTTCCGTTTCCGGGGACAGCATGTGCTTCTTCTTCGCGATCAGATCCTGAAGATATATGCGGCAGCCCTTTGCGAGCGTGACCGCCTTTTCGAGCTCCTCCATCGGCGCAAGCAGGATCTCGCTGTCGACAAACGCCGTATCGCTGTACAAGCGCGTCATCACGTCGCCCACCTTTTCGTAACGCTCACGCAGCTTGTTGTCGGTATAGTCCGCTTCGACCGCAAGACCCGAATACTGCCAGATGCACGAGCTGATCGGCAGGTTCTTTTCGTATTCGTCAAGACAGGCGACGATCTTTTCCGCCGTGGTCAGCTTTCCCTGATACGTTTCGACGAATGTTTTGGTGTCCGCCTTCAGCTTTTCAAGCGCGTCCCACATCTGCTGTTCTTCCGCGTAGATCAGCGAAAGATCCCACGTCTCGTTCACCGGAACGTCTTTCCGTGCCATTAAACCCATATCTTCCTCTTTCCGCCGTTCGGCCTTTATTTCGGAATCATCATAACATACAATCCATGCTTACGCAATGTTTCCGCACCATTTGTACATAAAAAACAGCGCAGCATATCGCTGCGCTGTTCTGTGTTTTGGTACTTATGCTTCGGCGACTTCTTCGGCGTAGACGCTCACGGTCTTCTTGCCCGCGTGGCGGACCTCGAAGCGAACGATGCCGTCGATCTTCGCGAACAGCGTATCATCCTTGCCGATGCCGACGTTGGTGCCGGGATGGAAGTGCGTGCCGCGCTGGCGAACGAGGATGTTGCCAGCGAGAACGAACTGACCGTCCGCACGCTTCGGTCCGAGACGCTTCGATTCGCTGTCTCTGCCGTTACGGGAGGAACCGACGCCCTTTTTATGTGCAAAAAGCTGCAGATTCATCTGAAACATGATCTAAACCTCCTTGTTCCGAAATTTGAGGGTCTTCGGATACGACGCCTGAATGCTCCTGAGTCCCGCGATCATCGTATTCATCACGATGCCCGCGCGCCGGATCTCATCCGGATCCGCATCCTTACTGAGGATACAGGTCGTTTCGCCTTCTTCGATCGAAACGCCTGCGGAGATGTTGCATACCTCTGTGATCCCGAGGATCGCCGTCTGCACGATCGCGGAAACCGCTGCGCAAACGAGGTCTTCCCCGTACTCACCCATATTCGCGTGCCCCGATACTTTGAACCCGACGGGCTCTCCGTTTTCACGGGTCACGGTCACGGTGATCATGGATCAGCCGATCGCGGTGATCTCAACCTTGGTGAACGGTTGACGATGGCCGCGCTTCTTGCGGATGTTCTTCTTGGGCTTATACTTGAAGACGATGACCTTCTTGCCCTTGCCATGCTCGAGAACCTTTGCGGTTGCCTTAACGCCTTCCACGACGGGCTTGCCGACCGTGACATTTTCGCCGTCCGCGACGAGCAGAACATCCATGGTGACTTCGGTGCCGACTTCTGCGTCGAGCTTCTCAACGAGGACCTCGTCGCCGACTTCGACCTTATACTGTTTACCACCGGTCTGAATGATTGCGTACATTGCTTTGTGCTTCCTCCTTCTTCCCAGACTCGCTCAAATTCGGTGGCGTCCTTAAGGACGCACTTAAATACCGCTCCGAAGCGGCTCACCGCATGACTATAACACACGGAAATCCCTTTGTCAACTGATTTTTTCAGATTTTTCGGGGATTTTTTCAGGTTTCACTTCGTCCACTCTGAGTCGGGAAAGAAACGCCATCCCGTCCGTCGACACGATCAAAAGGAAAGGCGCAATGTGCACGAGATACCTTGCATTGCATTCCCAGATCAGAAGGAACACGAGAAGTCCGAACACCGAGATCCGCATTGCGGAAACAACGTCGCCCTCCGGTCTTCGGAACATCCCGATCCCCGAGATCATGACGCCGAACAGAAGCATCAGGTGCACGGTCTGCAGATACATATAAACATATCGGAATGACTTGCCCTTTTGCGTGAAGTACTCCCGGAATACGCCGTCTTCCGCCGGTTCTCTGCCGAGATAATACGTCCCGCTCATCGTGCCGTCGCCCCATGTGTGCATCATTTTTGTCACGAACACATGCTTGACGGTCCCGGCAAAGCCGCGCTCCTCGAGGAGCTCCTTTGTCTTTTCGACGACGGCGGTTTTTCGTTCCTCCATCGTATCGAAGGACGCCGTGTATTTCACCATCTTCGCATCGTAGCCGCCGTTTTCTCCGAGGGACATCATCACCCAATGCAGATACGGAAACTGGGACTTGTCATACTCCTCTTCGGTAATATGCATCGTCCTGTCGATCCCGAGCTGCAGGGCAAAAGCGGTCAGTACAAGCGCCGCGGTCCCCGAAAGAACGAACAGCCATCTCAGCTTCTGCCGGTCAAGCAGCAGAACGACGATCCCGATCGCGATGAAGATAAACACGATGCTCATCTTGATCTTCATGCCGATCGCACAGACTATGCCCATAATGCAGAACAGAACAATGTTCCGAACCGTTTTGCCGCTTTTGAGGAACGTGTACAGCAGCAGCGGCAGCACAATGAAGGGCAGTCCCAGCGTATCCGTGTAATAGATCGGGGAATACAGCCAGAGCGGCGTATAAAGCAGCAGGAACGTTCCGGCAGCGAACGCAAAATGCGTTCCGCGGCTGCGTTTCAAGGCGCAGAAGGACAGAATGACCGCCGTGAGGATCGCGGCGCAGTTCAAGGCAATCGCCCACTGATTCAGTACTTCTCCCGAGGCGTTCGGCGCTGTCCGCAGCACAAATCTGAACAGCAAAGACAGGAGCAGATATATAAACTGATTGTTCTTGTACTTTGCATAGTAGCTTAGATTGATATCCTGATTGCCGCCTGCTTTTTTCGCGGCGTCGATCTGAATACGCGTAAAGTCCCACGTGTCGACGCCGAAGGTCTGCCGCATGCGGTATGAAAAGTACAGCATACCGAAGAGCGTCACGATGCAGGCAAACGCAAACAGCGTGACCAGTATACGCGCAGGGATGCGGTGATAGATCCTGTCCGCTTTTTTGAAGATGAGCAGAAGGACCGCCGTCAAGGCAGGCGCCAATGCGATCGGCAAATAATACTGTCTCTGCGCGGATTGCACGACGGCAAGCATCAGCGCCCAGAAAAACAGCATGACAAACAGGATCGCAAAGATGCGGAGCAAAACTGCGGAAACGGTCCCTTGCTTCGTCTTCATAAAAGTCCCCTCTTTAATGCAGCACCGTGCAGAGACGCTTTGCTTCCGCAACTTTCTTGTCCGGCAGCGGGCGCACGACGTACTTTTCGGGATGCAGATTCTCGTTTGCGCGGACGAAGAAGCTGACGTTCTCGACCTCCGGGAACAGCGTGCCGTTCTTTTTGAACAAGCTCTCCATCGCTTCCTTGACGTCCGGATGTACCTCAATGTACATGCGGCGGATATTCGAACTCTTTAAGATCTGCAGCGTCTGCTTTCTCAGCTTGTTGAACACCGTATGCGGCGCGAGCACCTTTCCCTCGCCCTCGCAGCACGGGCACGTGATCTTCAGCGTGTCGCCGATGCTTCTGCCGGTCTTTTTGCGCGTAAGTTCCACGAGCCCGAGCTTTGTGAAGCCAAACACGTGCGAGCGCGTGTGATCTTCGTGCATGGCGTTTTTAAGCGTGGTGAGCACGAGCTGGCGGTTCGACTCCTTCTCCATGTCGATGAAGTCGATAATGACGATGCCGCCGATGTCGCGCAACCGAAGCTGCAGCGCGATCTCCGTCGCCGCTTCGCAGTTGGTCGCGGTTATCGTCTTTTCGAGGTTGTCCTTGCCGACGAACTTGCCGGTGTTGACGTCGATGACGGTCAGCGCTTCCGCGCGGTCGATGATAAGATACCCGCCGCTTTTCAGCCAGACCTTTCTTGCGAGCGCCTTGTCGATCTTGCTCTCCGCTTCGCAGCGCTCGAACAGCGCTTCGCTGTCCTTAAAGAGGATGCGGGCCTTGAGCTTCGGCGCCATGACGGTCGCGATACTGCAAAGCTCGTTATAGGCGTTCCGGTCGTTGACAAACAGCCGGTCCACGTCGCGCATGAGCAGATCGCGTACGGTGCGGTACAGTAAACTTTGCTCCTCATGCAGCAGCTTCGGCGCGCGTACGGACTTCGCCTTTTTCTGAATGTCGGCGTACAGGAGCTGCAAGCTGTCGAGCTCCTCCTTAAACGCTTCCTTGGTGCGGCCTTCCGAAGCGGTGCGTACAATCACACCCATGCCCTCGGGTTTCAGCTCCTTGATGAGCTTACGGAGACGCGTGCGCTCCTCTTCCTTTTCGATGCGGCGGCTAACCCCGATATATTCGACGGTCGGCATCAAAACAAGCGACCGTCCCGCAAGCGTGAGATGCGTCGTCACGCGCGCACCTTTTGTGCCGATCGGGTCCTTTGCGACCTGCACGACGACGTTCTGACCGGGCTTCAACAGCTCGCTGATCTTGCGCGTTTCCGGGATCTTTTCCAATTCATCGTAAGCGTCGCCGGGCGTAAACACGTCGCCTGCGTACAGGAACGCGTTCTTTTCGAGACCGATGTCCACAAACGCCGCCTGCATGCCGGGCAGCACGTTCTGGACCTTTCCGAGATAGATATTGCCGACGAGGCGCTCGCTGCCTTCCTGCTCCACGTAGAGCTCGACGGGCGTGCCGTCCTCGACGACCGCCACGCGCGTATTGAACGCGTTGGCGTCGACCAAGATTTCTTTATTCATAAAAACCTTCCTTTATCTGAGGCGCGGAAGTCTGTCGCTTCCTTCAAAGCAGAGCGCGGTTCGATGCGCCGTGAAGCGTCCGTTCACCGAAAGCCGTTCAAAGAGCGCGCGCGCAAAAGTCTCGGCGCGCAGTCCCCCGGCCGCGTTGAGCGTGCCCACGACCGCAACGATCGCGGTTCCGTCCGAAGCGGAGATCGCTTCCGCCTCCAAAATTTCCGGACGAATATTCGCGGGGCGTATCCCGCTTTTCGTCTTCTTTTCCACGATCACTTCGTCGCTTTGCATGATCGCATCGACCGCCGCACGTAAATCTTCCGTCGTGACCGGCGCGTCGGTATACAGGGTGACGACGTACTTTGCGGCAACGAGCAGCTTGGAGAGCGTCGGAAAGCCGTCTTCCGCAACGAACGCAGATACGAAGCGCATGCCGCCCGGCAACGCGGCGTTCACCCTTTCCGTAAATTCTTCGGGCGTGAGTTCTTTGTCCAGCTCGACCTCGATCCACTCGCCCGCGCTCGTATAGCCCGTCGCAAGCGCCGTCGCGAAACTGAGCTTCGGATGCGGGTTGAAGCCCTTCGAAAACGCAAGCGGCAGATTCGCGCGGCGGAACGCGCGCTGCAGCGTGCGCTGCACGTCGAGGTGCGACGTATAGCTGATCTCTTTCGTCTTTTCAAACGCGGCAATAATCTTCACAATGCTCTCCGAAACATCCGTTGCAGCCCTGTCTGCAGTCCTTCGTGGTCCGCGCTTCCTGTGCGCGTGCCCATTCGCGCTTTAAGTATGCCGGTTTGACGAGCGCGTCGACCGTCTCCCACGGCAGCGGCTCGTCAATCTCGCGCGTGCGGTGCGCGTACTCATCCATCGTCAATCCGTTACGTTCGAATGCCTCCGCCCAGGCGTCCGGCTTGAAATGCTCCGCCCACGAATCAAAGCGGCAGCCGCGTTCGTACGCGTCGATCAGCACGCCCGTCAAGCGCCTGTCGCCGCGGGAAAACACCGCTTCGAGCACGGACAGTACCGAAGGATGGCAATGCAGTTCCGCGCCGCGTACGCCCTTCAGCGCGGCCTTCAGAAGCTGCTGCTTTCTGACGATCTCCTCCTGCCTGTCCTGCGCGCACCATTGGAACGCCGTCCACGGCTTCGGTACGAACGTGGACACGGAAACCGTCACGCGGAAGCCCGACCCGCGCTTGTACTTCGGGAGCCGGTAGAACGCGTTCGAGACCTTTCTCGCAAGCTCCGCAATACCCACGATGTCCTCGTCTGTTTCGGTCGGCAGCCCGATCATGAAGTAGAGCTTCACGCCGCACCAGCCCGCCGTGAACGCGTCGGTGACTGCGCGCAGAAGGTCCTCCTCCGTCACGTTCTTGTTGATGACGTCGCGCATGCGCTGCGTGCCCGCTTCCGGCGCAAAGGTCAGACCGCCCTTGCGTACCGTCTGCATCTTTTCAAGATCGTCCTTCAAAAGCGAGTCGATGCGCAGCGACGGCAGCGACACCGAGACCTTTTGCTCCGCCATGTCGTCGATGATCCGCGGCAAAAGTTCGTGCAGCTCGGAATAGTCGCCGGTGGACAGCGACAGCAGCGAGACCTCGTCATAGCCGGTGCAGGTCACAAGATCGCGCGTCTCTGTAAGCAGCGTTTCCTTTCTGCGCTCGCGCACGGGGCGATAGATGTAGCCCGCCTGGCAGAAGCGGCAGCCGCGCGTACAGCCGCGCATGACCTCGACGGCGACGCGGTCATGGACGATCTGCATATGCGGCACGAGCTGACGGCCGATGTACTTCGCAGTATCGAGATCGCGCACGACCCGGCGGCGCGGATGCTCCGGCGCGTGCGGATCCAGCCGTTCCGTGCGGACGTAGCGGCCGTTTTCGTACACGGGGCGGTAGAACGACGGCACATAGACGCCATCGATCTCTGCAAGCCGTTCCAAAAGCCCGACCTTTGAAATGCCTTCGCGCTTTGCCGTGCGGACACATTCGACGAGCTCCGGTTCCAGCTCCTCGCCGTCGCCCAAGAGGATCGCATCGACGATCTCCGCAATGGGTTCGGGATTGACGGTACAGGGACCGCCCGCCACGATCAGCGGATACGATTCGCCGCGCTCCGACGCAAGAAACGGGATGCCGGATAGATCGAGCATCGTCAGCACGTTCGTATAGCACATTTCGTAAAGGAGCGAAAACCCGACGATATCAAAATCTTTGAGCGGCGACTTCGTTTCGAGCGTAAAGAGCGGTTCGCCGAGCTCGCGCAGCGCCTGCTCCATGTCCGTCCACGGGGCATAGCAGCGTTCGCAGTACACGCCCTCCATGTCGTTCAGCACACGGTACAGGATGCGGCTGCCGAGGTGCGACATGCCGATCTCATACACGTCCGGGAAGCACAGCGCAAAGCGGAAGTCATACGCTTCCTTGCGTTCCATATTCCATTCGCTGCCGAGGTAGCGCGCGGGCTTTTCGACGCGCGAAAGCAGCAGATCCAGCGTCCGATCGTCCAAAGATTTCGTGTTCCTTTACGATTGCATACTTTAACTTATAAAGTATAACACGTCATTTCCCATCGGTCAATCGTGAAATTACGGTTTTCAACGGGACCTGCGTGCCGGACAATGCGGCTGCATCCAACAGTGCGGTCTCGTTCAGTTCGACAAAGCCCGTCCCGCGCTGCACGCGCAGGATTGTAAAGCGTGAACCGGACAGCGTATTAAGCGCAGTCCCGACGCTTGCGTGATCGGAGATCACGACGATCTGCGCCTTTTGTGCGTTTCCCGCACGCAAAGAAGCACTTCTGTCCATCACACGCGAAACGATCCCCGCATCCGGCATGCGCCATTCCGCGATCACGGATGCGATCAGAAACGGCGGAATCGCAAACAGCGTCCATGCGGGCACACCGCGAAAAACGAGATAACCACCGAGTCCGAGCATGCCGAGCGCGATCAGCGCGGTAAAAACAAACAGCAGCGTCCGCGCGGTACGCGCGCGGACGACGCGGGAAAGCAGCGCGCGAAAGATCCGCCCGCCGTCCAGCGGAAACGCGGGTAAGAGGTTCAGAAGCGCGATCGCAAGATTCGTTTCGGTCATGCGTCCGATCCATGCGGACGACGGCAAAAGTTTCAAAAACGCCGCAAAGGTCAGCGAGCCCAAAGGCCCCGCCGCGGCGACGATCCATTCCCCGCGAGTGTCAGAAAGCAGCGCGTCCAGCCGCATGACCGCGCCGAACGGGTACAGCGTCACGCGCGCGGCAGACAATCCGAGGTTTTTTGCCGCGATCAGATGCGCCGCTTCGTGTATGGCAAACGAGAGCACCGCCGCAAGGAGCAGCTTGACCTCCCCTGCGACCAACGCAAACAGCGGCAGAAGGATCGCGCCGACCGTAACGCGGATCTCCGTCCTGCCGACGGAAAACGTCATCCGCGGTTCAGCGACAGATCGACGTACGCGGTCGGATCCTGCGGCGCGCCTTTTTCGAGTACGCGCAGGTATAAGCTTCGTCCCACGCCGACCGTGCCGAGCGCTTCGCCTGCGCTTACCTCGGCGTTTTCGGCTACCGTGATCGTGTCGAACCCGTAATAGAACGCCTCGCAGTCTGCATCGTTCTGAATTCGGACGTAGCTGCCGAGCGTTTCATCCGTTCCGACCGCAAGCACCTTACCGTCCATGCACGAAAACACATCCGAAGCGCCCGCGGTAAAGCGCAGAAGCTGTCCTTCGCGCAAAAGCTCGATGTCGTTCGAACGCACCGGCGCCGCCCATTTTGTGCCGGTCGCGTCGACGTATTTCAGCTTGCCCGGCTGTTCCTCCGTCGTATCTCCTGCGGTTTCCGTATGTGTCGACGCTTCCGCAACGTCCGTTTTCGGCGCGCCGACGCCGAACGCCCGCACGATAAACGCAAGCGCCAGTACGCCCGCGCAAAGTCCGATCTTGACCGCGATCCCGGAGACGTCGACCTTCGGCAGCGGCTTTTCCGGTTTCACTTCAAACGACGATTCCTTTGTGAATCCGTCGCGGGTTTTATCATACTGTACCTTCATTTCGTCAAGCTTCATTCCGATTCCCCCCTTGCTGTCAAACTTTACGCGAAAGGATCGGAAAACATGACAAAAGGTTCCCCACTTAGTGAGGAACCTTTGAAAGAACCATATGCTCAGGACTTCGGCACCGGCGGCTGCGTCGCGTGGACGTACGGCATATCGAGCTTGACGTCATCTATCGTCCAGTTATCGGTGTACGGCGTATTCGCAACCGAAAGATCCGCGTTGTCCTTCCATGCCGCAAAATGCATCTGCTCGCGGATCGCCTGCATTTCGGCGTCGTCCTTCGAGCCCTTTCGGATCTCGCACGTCGTGTCGTAACAGATGTTATAGAAGATCCAGCGCGCGTCCGGCACCAGAAGCCGGATGCAGGCGTGCGACGCTTTGGTTCCGCTCGTGACCGCAAGGTACGAATCCTTGTCGACAGATGTGAGGTCGCGGTACTTCGAATAGATCGTCGAATGGAAATACGTGCGGCTTCTGATCAACGACCAGTACTGTGCGGTCTCACCCGTCTTGAAGTTGCCGAAACGCACCTTCGTCGGCTTCATCTGGAACGTGCCCGCCTGCGTCTCCGCGTACTTGCGGGGATTGCCCGACGCGCATGTCATATAGCGCACGGGAACGGTGTATTCGCCGGTCTCGGGGTCCTTCGTATACGCGATGACGATCTGCCATGTCAAATCAACTACCAGTTTGTAGGTGTCAGGCGCGGGATAGCCCTTCGGCATCCAGAACGTATCGTTGCTCTTCGGATTCGATTCGTCAAAGTCCGGAAGCGAGCCGACAAGCTCTTCAAAGCTCATGTTGACCGTCGGGCAGTAGTATGAGAACGGGATCTCGGTCGGCGGCGGCGTATCGGTCGGTTCCGGCGTCGGGCTCGGCGTCGGCGTCGGCGGCAGCGTCGGAAGGACCGGCGTTTCGGGCGCTTCGATGACGATCTCCTCGGGGGTAACTTCCGGCGTCGGCGCTGCGGTCGGCTCCATCGTCACAACCTGCGCCGTGATATCGTCGACCGGCGTCTCGTTCGTTTCGCCGCTGATGCAGGCGACTGCGCAAACGAGCAGCGCAAGGATCATAATCAAAAACAGAATCTTTATCGAATGTTTCATTCCATACCTCTTCAAATTATACCATAGTCTACCACACATTCCGATCGCGGTAAACCCTGTAATTGCGTCATATTTGCAAATTTTTACAAAACAAAACACAGCAAAAAGCGGCGGAACTGCCCCGCCGCTTTCATTTTCTTTATCGAAAGCTTATTCGATCGGCACGCCGAGACGGCGCTTCATGGTCTTTTCGACCGCGTTCAGAATGTTCTCATAGCCCGTGCAGCGGCAAAGATGCCCGGAAAGGAGCTTTCGGAGCTCGTCGCGCGTATAAAGCTTTTTCGTTTCGAGGATCTCCACGGCGGTCATGATAAAGCCCGGCGTGCAGAAGCCGCATTGGATCGCGCTCTCCTCCATAAACGCCTGCTGGATGTCGGAAAGCGAGCCGTCCGGTCCCTGGAGCGATTCCAGCGTGCGGATGTTCTTCCCGTCCGCCCACACCGCGAGATAGATGCACGAGTTGAACGCCTCGCCGTCGATCAGCACGTTGCACGCGCCGCATTCGCCGACCTCGCAGCCCTTTTTGACCGAGGTCAGATGGTAGTCGTTTCGGAGCATGTCGGTAAGCGACGCTCTGACGTCGACCATCTTTTCGACTTCCTTGCCGTTTAGCGTGAACCTTACGAGTTTATACTGTGCCATCAAAGCTCACCTCCCGCAAGTACGATGGATTCGAAGAGACAGCGCTTTGCCATTTCGACCGCGATGTGCTGACGGAACGCTTTGCTGGCTCGCCACGAATCGCGCGGGTTGATGTCCTCGAGTACCGCAAGGCCGAATGCGTCGATCAGGTCCTTACTGATCGGCTGACCGTTTGCGACCGCTTCCGCGTGCGGTGCGCGCATCGGGACGGGCCCCGCGACGCCGTAGGCGATCCTTGCGCGCTCGATCGTCTTTTTGTCGGAACTCAGCCGCACGTTGACCGAACAGCCGAGCGTCGCGATGTCCATGGCGTTGCGCATCGCGTACTTGATGTAGTGACCGAACGTGTTCTCGTAAGATTCCTTCGGGATCAGGATCGCGGTCTGGATCTCGCCGTCCTCGACGCGGATGTCGACCTGTCCGGCTTTGATATAGAAGTCCTTGATCGGCAGCCGCCGCACGCCGTTTTTGCCGGTAAGCTCCACGATCGCTTCCCATGCGTGCAGTGTGGAAGCCGAGTCCGCGCTCGTCACGCCGTTGCAGGTGTTCCCGCCGATCGTACCGATGTTTCTTATCTGCGGACCGCCGACCATATCGACCGCCTCGCCCAATACGTTGATGTATTTTTGAATGATCGGATCTCGCGTGATGTGGGAAAAGCTCGTAAGCGAACCGATACGGATATTTTCATCCGCGTCGATCGAAACGCCGCGCAGCTCGTCCAGTCCGTAGATCGAAATCAGCTCCTTGCCCGCGCGTTTGCCTTCGCGCATCTGCACCAGCACGTCGCTGCCGCCCGCAATGATCTGCGCTTCGGGATGCTCCAGACGAAGTTCGACGGCGTTTTGTACGCTCGTCGCTTCATATAATGCCTTCATATCGTACATCGGTCAATCCTCCTGCCATTCGTCGTGGATCAGTCCCGCCTCGGTAAACGCCGAAAAGAGATTGTGCGGGTTCATCGGAAGCTTCCGGAGCGGTACACCGGTCGCGTTGTAGATCGCGTTGCGGATCGCCGGTGCGCCGGAGCACGCGGGCGGCTCGCCGAGCGCCTTTGTGCCGAACTCGCTCGTGGGCTCGGGGTTTTCGATAAACGCCGCCTCTAAATCCGGATGGTCCATCACGGTCGAAAGCTTGTAGTCGAGCAGATTGTTGTTCAAAGGTCTACCGGTCTTCTGGTCGAACAGAAGCTGTTCACTTACGCCGTAGCCGATCGCCATCGACATGCCGCCGTGCACCTGTGCTTCCGCAAGCGCGGGGTTGATGAGGTTCCCGCAGTCGTGGACGTTCACAATGTTTTTCACCGTGACCTTGCACATCGGGATATCGACCTCGACCTCCGCGAACGTGCAGCCGAATGAATACGCGTTGTTCTTGATCGTAAACGTGCTTTCCGCCGTGATATGCTCGCTGTCCGCCGGATTGTACTGCGCAGTCATGGCAAGCTCTTTGAGCGTGATAAGCGGCTTGCCGTCGGACTTACGCACCACGACGCCGTCCTTGATCTCCATATTGTGCTCGGACTGGCGTGTGAGCTTGTTCGCGTAGGCAAAGATCTTTTGTTTCAGAAGCTCTGCCGTCTGCCGGATCGAGAAGCCAGCGACGTAGGTCTGCCGGGACGCGTACGCGCCGAGGCCCGTGGGCGTCGTGTCGGTGTCCTGACAGGAGACAACATGCACGTCCTTATAGTTCTTTAACCCGATCGCTTCCGCCGCCATCTGCGCAAACGCCGTGTCCGCGCCCTGCCCGATCTCCGTCTCGCCGCCCTGCATCGTGACCGTGCCGTCGAGGTTTAAGAGCATGCGGTTCGACGAGGTTTCCAGCGCGATCGGCCAGACCGCCGTGTTGTACCAGAACGACGCGCAGCCGATGCCGCGGCGGATCGGACCGGTATCCTTTGCGAATTCTTTGATCTTCTCGTCGTAGCCGATCAGATCCTTGCCCTTTGCAAGGCATTCGCGGTGCGAATCGTAGTAGTTGCAGTTTTTGCTGAAGCCGTCGAAATACCCCTGCGGCATGATAAACTTGTTCCGGTATTCGACCGGGTCCATATGGACCGCGTGCGCGCATTCCTCGATGTTCGAATCGTTTGCGAACGACGCCTGCGGCATGCCGTAGCCGCGCATTGCGCCCGCCGCCGGGATGTTCGTATAGACGGTGTACGCGTCACATTCCATGTTGTCGCACGGATAGAGCTGCGGGAACGAGCCCATGGCTTTCGCGACGATGCTGTGTCCGTGGCTTGCGTACGCGCCTTGGTTCGAATAGAGATCGACCTTTCGCGCCGCCATGCTGCCGTCCGGTCGGATCCAGCTTGTGATGTGGAAGCGGATCGCGTGACGCACGCGATTCGAAACAAACGTCTCCTCGCGCGAACAGTCGACGCGGACCGGTCTGCCGCCCACCTGCGTGCAGCACCAAGCGCAGAGCGGCTCATAGAGCGCGTCCTGCTTATTGCCGAAGCCGCCGCCGATATAGGGCTTGATGATCTGGATGTCCGCCCAGGGACGACCGATCGCCTGTCCGACCACGCGGCGGACGATGTGCGGAATCTGTGTGGAACTGACCACCGTGATCCGCCCGTTCTCCTCATAGGCGAAGCAGCCGTGATTTTCGATGTGGCAATGCTGCACCGTCGGCGTGTCGTACCAGCCCTCGACCTTGATGAGCCCGGGCTCTTTGATCGCCTCCGCGTAGTTGCCCTTGCGGACGGACGTGTGCTTTAAGATGTTGTCCGGGCACGCGTCGTGCAGTACCGGCGCGCCGGCCTCCATCGCCTTCTGCACGTCGAGCACGAACGGAAGCGGCTCGTATTCCACCTTCAGCGCGCGTACGCCCTGCATGGCCGCAACCTCGTCCTCCGCAATGACGGCCGCGACGTCGTCGCCCCAGTAACGCACGTGCGTGTTTAAAAGCCGACGGTCGGCGACGTCCTGATGCTCCGGGTCCATCGACCACGGATGCCCAGCCGTCGGAAAGTCGATCTCCGGCGCGTCGAAGCAGGTCAGAACTTTCACGACGCCCGGGATCTTCACGGCTTCCGAGGTGTCGACCGACTTCACGAACCCGTGCGCGATCTCACTGTGCTTGATCCGCACATAGAGCGCGCCCGCGGGCATGCGGTCCTCATAGTATTTCGTCCGTCCGGTCGCCTTGTCGAAGGCGTCCACGCGGATCTCGCTTTTCCCGACGATGCTCATACCGTTCCCTTTCGCAATGTATACTTATACTTGTATCAAGTATAACACCATTCCATCCATTCGAAAAGAGGGAAAATATACATTTCATTATGTTTTTGAGAGAATAACGCATCTGCACGTTTTGCGGACATGCAAAAAAGAGACTGTTGACAGTCTCTTTTCATATGACGCCGTAAAAGGTTCAATCCGGCTGTTTGATGTTCTGTATCTCGGAAACATCGCATTGACCGCTTTCGTTGTTTCCTTCCGCGTAAAGCGTACCGTCGCTTTTCAGACCGACCGCGTGATATCCGCCCGCTGCGATCTCGGTCACCTGCGTCCAGTCGAGTGACGGGAACGGAACGTCGATTTCCTGACAGCCGCAGACGCGCACTTCGCCGCCCGCCGTCAGACCGACCGTGTAGCCGCCGCCTGCCGCAATGGAAACCATATCGGTCCAATCGGTCACATCGCACTGTCCGTACGCGTTTTTACCCGTCGCGACGACCGTGCCGTCTTCGAGAATCGCAACCGTGTGCGCCCAGCCGGCGCTGATCATTACGACGTTATGCCACTCTGAAACGTTGCATTGCCCGTCCTCGTTTTCGCCGGTCGCGACGACTGTACCGTCCTTCTTCAATCCGACCGAATGATGACCGCCCGCTGCGACTGCAACGAGGTCCGTCCATTCGGTCACGTCGCACTGTCCGTAATCGTTCGATCCGCATGCGACGCAGGTCCCGTCTGCGCGCAGACCGATCGTATGACGGTCACAAGCCGATACGGCGATCAGGTCTTTCCAATCATCTCCGGTCACTTCACACTGTCCGTATTGATTATTGCCTTTCGCGAGGACAGTCCCGTCCTTCTTTAATCCGACGGTATAATAATACCCTGCTGAAATCGAAACGATATCCTTCCAGTCGTCCAGATCGCATTGCCCATTCGTGTTGTGTCCGATGCCGCGAAGCGTTCCGTCCTCCTGTATCATGATCGTGTGATAGCGTCCCGCGCTCAATGTGACGTGCTTTTGCGTCTGCGCCGTAAAGGGCGTCGGTTCCGGCTCGGGCGTCGGTTCCGGTTCGGGCGTCGTCGGATTTTCGGTCTCGGTCGATCCTGCACTTTCCGGCGTTTCGGTCTCTGTCGATACCGGTTCTGTCGGCTGTTGCGTCACTGCAGACGTTTCGATCGGCGTCTGATTCTTCCGTCCTTTTCCGAGCAGAATGACAACCGCGATCAATGCCGAAAGAAGAACGACGCTTCCGACAACCACCGGGATCAGCGGGAATTTTCCGGCCTTTTTTTCGGGTTTCTGCACGGGTTTCCGTTCGGGTTTCTGTACGGGCTTCCGTTCTGGATTCTGTACGGGTTTCTGCGTTTCCTCACGCACGGGTGCACGTTCCGGTTCCTGCGGCTGAACGGGCTCAGCGGGCTTGTTGACCGAGTACCTTCCGAGATACTTCTGGATGTCGATGATCATGCGGGAAAGCATGCCGTCGAAGTCGGCGTACGCCATGTATTGCTGAACGTTGCTCAGATAGAAGCGGTATTCGCCCGTCAGCGGCGTATTCTCGATGATGAAAGGCATGATCCGCTTTTTTTCGTTGATCGCGATATCGACTTCCTTTGAGACCCAAACAGACGACATCGAAGCTTTTGAGATCAGAACGATAAAAACCTCCGCGTTATGGATCGCGTTTGGTATCTGCTGCGCGTAGCTCTGTCCGCCCTGGATGCAGTCCGGTGCGATCCAGCATGCGACGCCGGCGTTTTCAAGACGTCTGCGCAGCAAATCCGCGGTATTGTATTCTGATGAATGATAGCTGATAAATACGTCGTGCACCGCCGACACCTCCATATAATCTATATACAGCTTACCATAATCGATTGTGTTCCGCAATCATTTTTTCAACAATTCCGGGCTTTTTTCCGTTTGACGCGGTCCGCGATCGCGAACGGCGTCGTCACGAGCGACATGTATGCAAGCAGGATCACGGCGCCGGGCAGCAGGTACAGAACCGGCACGGGGATCCAGCTCCAGAAGAGTTTGAGGATCGAGATGCCCTCGTGCTCCATCGTGAAGAAGTAGTTCGCGCGTTCGTAGAGCCCGGTCTTGATGAGCAGCAGGTTGATCCCGGTGATGACGAGCAGCAGGATCACGATCGTCAGGATCGTCTTCGGGAAATCCTTGAACTTCGGGCGGTAGAAGCCAAACGTCGCAAGCGCAAGCCCTTCGATGATGATCATGAAGTGCGTGCCGTAGAAGCCGAGCATGCGCGGCAGAAAGATCGAATAGCCGTCAAAGCCGACCGCGGGAGAAAGCAGCGCCATCAGCGCGCCGAGCGGCGCAAGGAAGAAACTGAAGCTCTTGACCGGTCTCAAATCGAACGCGACCGCGATCGGGATCAGCATCATGTTGATGTTGCAGAGCTGCAGCGGAAGCTCCGCCCACCACGTAAAGCCGCCGCGCGTTTCGATCACGAGTTTGTCGTACTCCGTGTCGATCGACAGGAAGTATTTATAGACGAAGAAACCTGCGAACGTGATGAGGCACGCCGTGATCAGCACGATCTTTTTCGTCTTTTCGCTGCGGTTTTTCACCAATAAGCTTGCGACGACGAGCAGCGCAATAAACGCCGCAAACGTCGCGAAGAACAGCGGATTGAACGTGCGCATGATCCAGAATGAATCTTGTGACATGGAATAGCCCTCCTTATTGATACCGTATTATGCTTCTTTTGTTTCGGCTTCCGGCTGCTCCTCCGGCTTTTTCTTTCTCCCGAAGATGCGGCTTCTGAACAGGATCACGTTCATCACCGCGAAGAAACCGACGAGGATCAGAAGCGTCAGGATCGGCTGCTTCGGCGCGAACGTGGCTAAAAGCATCATCGGGAAGCCGAACACGATCGCCGGGAAGTTCTGATAGACAAGGTTATCTGCGGCGGGTGTGGTGAAGTTGCCGTCGATCTCACGAAGCAGGATGACGCCGGTACTTGCCGTGCCGGTCAGCATGCCGTACATGGCGAGGAACTGCTCCTCCTGGTATTCCGGGAACAGCGTTTTAGCGACGATACGGTTATAGATATACGTGATGACAAGCCCGACCGCACCCATGATCAGGATGATGCCCCAGTAGTTCTCGAGAACCGAGAAGCGGATCGCGGCGATACCCGCGACGATCATGAGATCGAAGAAAAAGTTCGACGCGCGCGTCATCAGAAACGCGTCGGCATAGTCCTTTTTCAGTACGTTCTTTTTGCGAAGCCAGTTCATAAAGAGCTTGACGAGCGTCGCGGTAAGCACGCCGAGCAGGAAGTTGAATCCGAATACAACGGATTTCATGCCCGGCAGCAGCGCGCCGAGGCCGAACATCAGCAGGTAAGCGAGGAAATACGCCGTAAAGATCAAAGCGATCTGTACGGTGAGCCGGTCGATGCTTTCTTTCATCGGGAGCTTCCGATCGCCCGCCGCAGCCGCGGTCTTTGCCTGCTCCTCAGGGTTTTCGACCTTGATCTTGCCGCGCTTTTTGAGAATGTTCATATGGATGACGCCGCCGATGCTCGCGGAAAGGAAGCCGAGCGCCGCGATGGTGAGGCCGAAGCTCTTGCCGCCCGTAAAGCCGTAATCCGCTTCAAAGATGTTGCCGTAGTTCATCGCCTGACCGGTGCCCTGCCCGTATCCGAACGGCAGCAGAATGCCCGCCGCGTTGAAAAAGCCCTTGACGAGCAGCGCCGCGACGACGGAGATGCCGAGACCGAAGATGCCCTGTAAGAGGTATGTCGAGACCGTCGTCACGCCGGTGTTGAAGATCTCGCCCGTGCGCTTTTTGGTAAGCTTCCCCTTGGACGGCTTGAATGCGGACGCGATAAAGCCGAGCGCGAGGCAGTGGTACGTGATGAGCTCGAGCATCGCCGTGCCGTTCTCGCCGAAGAACTTCGTGTCGAACATGTTCTCATGTGCGAAGAGCTTGTACACGCCCGCGACCGCGATCAGAATGCCGCCGCCAAGCACCGAGGTCGGGATCAACGAATTTTTAAGAAACGGGATCGCCTTCCGAAGCATGCTCGCCGCGAGCAGACTCAGAAGCAGAACGGCGACGATGTTGACCGTGCTCCACACGTTAAAGTCCCAGAAATTTTCCATCCTTGTCTCCCCTGTCGATATTCTTGCTGCTGTAACAGATGTTCACGTATTTCAGCGCGTTGAAACGCTTGTCACCTCTGAGCTGCCAGGTGCGCTCCTGTGCGTACAGATTCAGCTTGTTGCGTCCGAGCACCGTCGCCGCGCGAAGCGTTTCAAACGGCAGAACGATCGATTCATCCGCATCGATCTCGGCGCGATCGCCGTAAAGCCGCAGGGTCACGCCCTTTCGGATCAGTTTCTTTCTGCGGCCGAGCTCGACGTCATACAGATCCGCCGTATCGGTAAAGAGCGGCTTGTCCGTATATGCGGACAGATCGAGCTTCCCGATGAAATCGCTCTGCGCGTCGTACCATTCCGCCACGGAACCGAACGGGAAATCGAATCCCACGCCGGTCAGCCGCTTGTCCTCGCCGTAGACGATCCGCCGTCCGCAGGTTTGGCATGCGATCTCGTTTCCGTCGCTCTCGAACTTACTTAGACCGCAGTACGGACACCAATAGACCGCGCGTTCGAGGTATTCGGCTTTCCGGTCGGAACGGAACGTGCCGCCCGTCGAGCCCTCATTGATATAGAGCCCTTCGCGGATCGCGTTCATCAGCTCGTCGTTCGACATGGCAGCGGCTTCCTCCGGCTCGATCACGCGCGAAACGTACGAGCGCATTGCGCCTTTTCTCCTCCTGTCGCTCCAGCGCGGCTCAACGCCGTAACCGCCCTCGATCCGATAGAGCGCGATCGGCAATCCGAGCTTTTTGGCAAGGGACGCGATCGCGGGATTGATGTATTCCGTCTTGCCGGAATAGGTCCGGTTCCCCTCCGGCGCGATCGCGATCGTGCCGCCTTCCTTCGCGACGCGGATGCAGGTCTTGACGGCCTTGAGGTCGGTCGTCGATTTCACGATCGGGATCGGCGCAACGGCAAAGCGCAAGAGCGAGGATGCGAATCCGAGCGAAAAGATATCCTCGGTCGCAACGTAATAGATCGGGCCCGAAAACGACAGGCCGACGAAAAACTGATCGAACGGCGTCTGGTGGTTATAGAGCACGAGATACGGTCGTTTGCCCTGTTCCTTGAACGGTTCCGGCTTCGCGCGGTACATGCGCCGCGCGATCGGTCCGAAGCACACCCGCGCAAGCGCCGTAAAAACGCTGTGCCGTTTTTTGATCCATTTGCTGTCTTTCTTCATGTCCGGACACAATCTCCAAATTTTGCTGTTTATAATATAACATTTTCCGCGCCGGATGGCAATTCTTTTTTTGCGTCCGCAAAAGCAGCAAAACCTCCCCTGCCCCGAAAGGCAAAAGAGGTTCCCCGAAGCGAAAGCTTTGCGCCGCACGGTCCCGGCAAAGCGGAATATCCGACTTCGTCCGGAAGATCGGCTTTATGTGTTTTTGCGCGCTTCCGCCATCCAGCGGAGCGCTTCGACTTCATGATCCTCCAGAAGATAATACTCTCTGCAGAAGGAATATGCCGATCCGATGTTGTATTCATGCTCTTCCACGGAATAGTATGTTCCGGTTTCGTCTGCGCCGACGGAATAGACGATATGATCGTTATGATCGACATCATAGGTAAACAGAAGCGTAACGCGCCCGTTCGGCGTTCCTGCTCTTTTCATGATCCGTCCTCCCGAAAATGCTGCGTTTTGCGAAAGCGCCGTTACCAAACGACGTCCCGGCCGATCCTTCGGGACGATTATACCACAGCCGGGTTTTTCCCGCAACGAAAAAACCTCTCCTGCCCGAAGGCAACAGAGGGTGCTTTGATGTCAAAGGATTATCTGATAATCTGCTTTATGAGTCATTATTGTTTAATGTTCACCCTTCGGCTGAACACACACGATTCATTGATCCGTGTACGTATTTTGCTTTGCGGTTCTGCACGAAGCGACGAGCATTACGCGAATCGCGGTGCATTGATCGTTCAGCGCTCTAAAAGCTGATTCGTCAATTAGATTCGTACGGTAAAGAAGCTCAAGCCAGTATCCGGTCTCGCTGGCTTCTTTCAGGGCAATCTCAAGCTTTGAAATGAAATCCTTCTTACCTTGTGCGTAATTCGCCTCGTAGATATTTGCTCCGATTGACGTACCGCTTCTGCCGATCTGGTTGGCGATAACAGTTTCATGCTTTTCACGCAAATCTTTAACAAGATGAATGATCTGAACGGAGAAATCCATGGACATCTCGGCAAGCTTATTCTCTTTCATAAAAAAATACCTCCATATGATATATAAATATACCATATAAATGATGAGGAATCAACGATGTCGGCGTTATACGCCTTATGATGTTTCTCCGCTTCGCTCCGAAATGATGTCGCGTCACTTCGTGCCGCAATGATATGATGTTTGCCCTCCATGTGCCGCAGCACACATCATTGCCGAAGGCAACATCATCAGCGAAGCGGCATCATTTGCCCGCCAGGGCAAACATCATGCAAAAAGCAGTGATTTGATTTACAAATCACTGCTTTTTGATGGCTGCCGAACTAGGATTCGAACCTAGACAATACGAGTCAGAGTCGTAGGTGCTACCATTACACAATTCGGCAATATCCCGAGAAAATCCCGCCGTGCCGTCCGCTTTGGGGTGATAATACCCGCCACTCGGCAGGTGGGTACACTGCGGAGCCCGCAATCTTCCCGTCGAAGCGGGCTTGATTTTAGGTCGACCGACGCGTGCTTTCCCGTAATCACTCTGTGGGTTTATCACATAAAACGTAACGCACACCGCAGGATTTTTGGAACTGGTGGGGTTAGTTGGGCTCGAACCAATGACCTCCACGATGTCAACGTGGCGCTCTAACCAACTGAGCTATAACCCCTTGCAAACATGTATTATACACATTCTGAGAAAAAATGCAAGTCTTTTTTTCAAAGTTTCAAAAAAACATTGTTTCGGCGATTCGTTTACGGATGAAAATTTCTTGCAATCGCGCAAAAATTATACTATAATAGCAGACGGCAATTTTTCAGGAAAGGAGGATCCTATGGATCTGTTCTCCAAATGTCACAATGAAACGCTGGATATGATCCGTGCAAAGGACATCTACCCGTATTTCCACGAGCTCGAAAGCATGCAGGCGCCGGAAGTCGTGATGGAAGGCAAGCGCCGCATCATGCTCGGCTCGAACGGATATCTGGGTCTTGCCACGCATCCGCGCGTGATTCAGGCGGGCGTCGAAGCGATCAAAAAGTTCGGCTCCGGCTGCGCGGGATCGCGGTTTTTGAACGGCACGCTCGTACTGCACACGCAGCTCGAACGCGAGCTTGCCGCGTTCGTCGGCAAGGAAGCATGCATGACCTTCTCCACGGGGTTCCAGTCGAATCTCGGCATCATCAGCGCGATCACGGGACGCGGCGACGTCATCCTGTGCGACCGCGAAAACCACGCGAGCATTTACGACGGCTGTAAGCTCAGCTACGCCGATATGGTGCGCTATCGCCATAACGACATGGAAGACCTCGAAAAAAAGCTCAGTAACGTCCCCGATAAAGCGGGTCGTTTGATCGTCACCGACGGCGTGTTCTCGATGGGCGGCGATATCGCAAACCTCCCGGAGATCGTCCGGCTCGCCAAAAAGTACGGCGCGCGCGTCATGGTCGATGACGCGCACGGGCTCGGCGTGCTCGGTGAAGGCGGCCGCGGCACCGCAAGCCATTTCGGGCTCACCGACGAGGTCGACATCATCATGGGCACGTTCTCGAAATCGCTCGCCGGCATCGGCGGATTCATGGCCGCCAAGGAAGAGATCGTGGACTTTGTGCGGCACACGTCGCGTCCGTTCATCTTCTGCGCGTCCATCCCCCCCGCCTCCTGTGCGACCGTCACCGAAGCGCTGCACATCCTCATCGAGCAGCCGGAGCTTCCGAAGCGGCTTATGGACCTTTCCATGTATATGCGGAACGGACTGAAGCGCGAAGGCATCGCGATCCGCGAAAGCACGACACCGATCATCCCGCTCTACACGCACGACGTCGAGACCACGCTCCGCGTCGACAAGGCGCTGTTCGAGCGCGGCGTCTACGTGAACCCGGTCCTGCCGCCCGCCGTGCCGCAGTCGGATTGTCTGCTGCGCACGAGCTACATGGCGACGCACACGGAAGCGCTCCTCGACGAAGCGCTCGAAATCATCAAAGAGGTGTTCACCGAGTATGGCGTCTGAACAAAGAATCATCGTCATCACGGGCGCATCGAAAGGCATCGGGAAAGCGGCAGCCGCCGCTTTTTCGCGTGCAGGCGACCGTGTCTATGACCTATCGAGACGCGGTGAGACGACCGAGAACGCCGTTCACGTCCCGTGCGACGTCACGGACGAAACGATGTGCAAAACGGCAATCGAGACGGTCCTGCGCGACGCAGGACGCATCGACGTGCTGATCTTAAACGCCGGCTTCGGCATCTCCGGCCCCATCGAAACGACGGAGATCACTGCCATGCAGAAGCAGTTCGACGTCTGCCTGTTCGGCGCGATGCGCGTGCTCAAGGCGGCGCTGCCCGCCATGCGGGAATCGAAGGGGCACGTGCTCTTCACCTCGTCCGTCGCAGCGGTCACACCGATCCCGTATCAGGCGTTCTATTCCGCGGCGAAAGCGTCGATCAACAGCGTCGTGATGGCGCTCAGAAACGAATTGAAGGGCACCGGCATCCGCGTCGCGGCGGTCCTGCCGGGCGACGTGAAGACCGATTTTACCGCCATGCGCGAAAAGAATCCGGTCAACAAGACGCTGTACCCGAACGAGGTCAAGTCCGTCGCGAAGATGGAGCACGACGAGCAGCACGGCATGTCGCCCGACCGCATCGCCGCCCGCTTTGTCAAGCTCAGTCGGCAGAAGAATCCGAAGCCGTTCTGCTCCGTCGGGATCGCGTATTCGGCGGTCTGCGTTCTCGTAAAGCTCCTCCCCGCCCGTTTCGCGAACTGGATTCTGGGAAAGATGTACGCGTAAATCCATGCGCATGAAAGGAGATCGGCCGTGACCAAAGACAGCGTCGTCATGCTCTGCATCCTCGTACCGCTTGCCGCGTTCTTTACCGGCATCGGGATCTTTGCGTGGACGCGCAAAAAGCCGATGTGGTTCTGGTCGGGCAGTACGGTCAAAGAGAGCGAGATCACGGACGTTCCCGCCTATAACCGCGCGAACGGGATCATGTGGATCTGTTTCTCGCTGATCTACTGGGTCGCCGCCGTGCTTGGGATCTTCAACGTCAAGGTTGTCGGCGTCGTCATCGGCGCAGGTACGCTCATCGGCATTGTCGCGCTCATCTTCGTTTACAAAGCGATCTATAACAAATACAGGAGATAACCATGTTCAACCCCACCCCCGCCATGGCCGGCTGGTTCGGCTACCCGCTGGAACTCGACGACCGCCTGCGGCTCATCAAATCCGCGGGTTTTCAAAGCGTGCTCCTGTGGTGGGCGACGGAATCGACATATGAGCCGCCCGTGCCGCACAAGATGGAAACGGCCGCAAAGAACGGGCTTCTCGTCGAAAACGCGCATCTGCAGTTTGCGCATATGAACTCGCTCTGGGAGGACGGATACGAGGGCGAGCACTATGCCGCGGAGCTCATGGGGCTTGTCGCGGAAGCGAGCGTGTACGGCGTCAAAACGCTTGTCGTGCATCTCACGCGCCGCAAGGATCCCCCTCCGTTTTCGGAGATCGGTTTCTCCCGCTTTCTCCGTCTCTGCGAGGTCGCGGAGCGCGCGAACGTGGACCTTGCGTTCGAGAATCTCCGTGCGCCGGAATACCTTTACGAATTTATGCGGCGCGTCGATTCCCCGCGTGTCGGCGTGTGCTTCGACGCCGGGCACAACCATTTCGTCTGCCCGGAGCGAAACATTCTCCGCGACTTTTCCAACCGTGTCAAAGCGGTGCATCTGCACGACAATTTCGGCGATTTCGACGCGCACAACATCCCGGGCGACGGCACGATCGACTGGAAAGCGCTCCGGCGCGATCTGATCGAATCTGCCTATACCGGCGCTTGGTCCCTTGAGATCGAGCACGCGCAGACCTCGGAATTCGGCAAATCCCTTTTGTCCGAACAGGACGATCCCTACTTCGGCATGGGCCCCGAGGAATACCTCGCCCGTGCATTTCAAGCCCATCAGAAGCTCATTCAAGGCGAACTGTGAACGAAAGACGCACCGGAAACCCGATGCGTCTTTTTCTTTATGCTTTGTACCCGTCCGTTCGCGCCGATACGGTCAATAGGCGTTGTATTTTCCGGTCTTCGGCGCGTTTTCAAAGAACGCCCACTCGTATTCGATCCGCTCGTTTTCGGTGTCCTCGAAAATGCTGGAATACATTTCCGAGATCTTGTTGCCGTTTTCGTCGTACGCGTATTCGCTCTGCTCCAGGATCGTTCCGGTTGCGTAATACCTCGTATATCTGATCTTGTTCCCGTTTGCGTCGTACTCGTACTCGTTCCGGTGTTCAAGCTTGTCCTCGCTGTCGTACCGCAATGCCCGGATCCGATTCCCATTCGCGTCGTATTCGTATTCGATCCGAAAGTCCAAGCTGCCGTCGACGTTGAAATACGTTTC
>JAFZIH010000022.1 GCA_017554455.1 Clostridia bacterium
GCGGATGTTGAAACGAAGCTGTTATGTTGATCTGTACACAGACAGCGCATATCTGTGCAACGCATTTGAAAAAGGTTGGCTCAGAAACTGGCGCGTAAACGGATGGAAAACCGCAAACCGTCACGACGTTGAAAATAAAGATCTTTGGGAACAGCTCGACGCATTATGCGTCACGCATACGGTAGTTTTCCATAAAGTCAAAGGTCATGCAGATAACGAAGAAAACAATCGATGCGATAAACTTGCACGCGAAGCGATCAAATCCTTGTAAAAACCAGAACCCGAACAGACAAGATGAATTTCAGATTCCGGACCGTCGATTCGGCGATCCGGATTTTTTAGCGCAATAAGCACGGGATTCATGTCATTTTTGTAAACAACTATTCGTTAAACTTGCCTTTAACGAATAGTTGTGTTAAAATACAAATATAAGATTTCAAAATCCCTTTCCGCTTCGGAGGTTAAAATGAACGAATATCAGGTGCAAAAAAAACTGGATTACACAGCTCGCTTCCGAAAAGTTCTTTCCGAGCTGCCGAATTTCTGTGCCTTGTATTTTCGCGCCGTCGAACCGACGACGTCCGTTTTAACGCGATACGGATATGCGGTCGACCTTCGTACGTTTTTCCGGTTTCTGACGTCGGGACAGATCGACCGTTTTGCTGACAAAGAGATTACAAAGCTTACGTTGTCCGACATGGAGCTCCTCTCCTCCCTTGATATAGAACTCTATCTGGAATACATTTCATTGTATCGTGATGATTCGTCGGAAAAGGAGAAAATCGTCGAGAATAACGAACGTGCGAAATCCCGAAAATTATCTGCTATTCGCGCATTATTCAAATTTTTATACAAAAAGTCGATGATCAGTACAAACTGTGCCGCCTTGGTCGATACGCCGAAGCTGCATGAGAAAGCTATCGTTCGTCTGGAAGCCAATGAAGTCGCCGATCTTCTGGATACCGCCGAACAAGGCAACGGCATGACGACGATACAGAGACGCTACCACGATGCGACCAAAGTGCGTGACGTTGCGATCCTTTCCCTGTTTCTCGGCACCGGAATTCGTATCTCCGAGCTCGTTGGAATCGATCTCAGCGATATTGACTTTTCGAAAAATGAATTTGTGGTAACGCGAAAAGGCGGAAATCAAATGACGCTTGCGTTCGGTCCGGAAGTTGCTTCCGCACTTTCGGAATATCTGGAAGTACGCAATACGATCATCCCCCTGCCCGGCCACGAAACTGCCCTTTTCTTATCCATGCAGCGAAAGCGCATCACGCCGCGTGCCGTTGAGAATCTCGTCAAAAAATATGCGCAGATCGCGACGCCGCTCAAGAAGATCACGCCGCATAAGCTTCGCAGCACGTACGGGACCATGCTATACCTCGAAAGCGGCGATATCTATCTTGTAGCCGACGTTCTGGGGCACAAAGACGTCAATACGACGCGGAAGCATTATGCCGCTATAACCGAAGAAAAAAGCCGCCAAGCTGCAAGGTATATCAAACTGCGCGAAGAAAACCCGGAACAGGTCGATCTTCTCCCTCCTCATTCGGAATCGTAATTTTGTTGCGAACATATGTTTGCATTTTGGATCTGCATCTGTTATAATCAGCATGAGGTGATCCCGTGAAAAAAGTCCAGGATGCAAAGGATAAGATCTACCGATTCATCATTGAAAGCATTGAACGCAACGGATATCCGCCGACGGTGCGCGAGATCTGCGACGACGTCGGCCTTGCTTCCCCCGCGTCCGTCCATCGCTATCTGCGTATACTGACCGAAGAAGGTCTGCTTTCTGCCGATCCGAACAAAAAGCGCGCGTACAGCGTTCTCGAATCCGCTGCACATGAAAAAGTCGCTTCCCTGCCGCTTCTCGGCAAAGTTGCTGCAGGACTTCCGATCCTTGCGGATGAAAATCGTGAGGATACTTTCCCCGTTCCCTCCATGCTTCTGCACGGTCTTCGCAGCGAGGCGTTCATGCTGCGCGTCGATGGCGAAAGTATGAAAAACGCCGGTATCTGCGACGGTGATATCATCGTCGTTGAATTCGGCTGTGAACCGAAGGACGGCGAGATCGTAGTCGCAAGGATCGACGACGAAGAAGTGACCGTAAAACGATTTTTCCGGAAAGGAAAAGAAATAGAGCTTCGTCCCGAGAACGAAGCTTTTTCTCCGATGGTATATTCTGTTGATCGCGTTGAGATCCTCGGCTGTGTAACGGGTTTAATGCGCAGCTATTAACGACCGCAAAACGCTTTTTGCCGCAAGCACGGCATGTTCGTACGTCAGCGCGCCCTGCATATACGCAGCATACGGCGGACGGATCGGCCCGTCTGCCGAAAGCTCCGTCGTTGCGCCCTGTACGAACGTTCCCGCCGCCATAATGACCGGATCCGTATATCCCGGCATGTCCCATGGTTCCGGAACAACAAAGCTATCGATCGGCGCGGCTGCCTGTACCGCCTGTATGAATGTGACCATGTCCTCTTTTGAACCGAATTTAACCGATTGAATGATATCGCTTCGTACGTCGTCGACGTGCGGCAGCGTTTCAAGTCCAAGCATTTCGAACAACGCAGAAAACAGTATCGCGCATTTCTGGCATTGCGCCGTAATATGCGGTGCCATAAACAGACCCTGATAGAACGGCCGATAAGAAGCCGCGTACGAACCGATCTCTTTTCCGCAGCCCGGAACCGTTTGCCGGAACGAAACCGCTTCGATCAGGTCTTTTCTGCCCGCAATATATCCTCCGGTCGGCGCAATGCCGCCGCCGCAGTTTTTTATGAGACTGCCTGCGATCAGATCCGAACCTACGGCAGTCGGTTCAATCGCTTCTGTAAATTCTCCATAGCAGTTGTCAACAAATACGATAACGTTCGGACGGATCTCTCGTACAAAGGCGATCGTTTCCCGAATGCGTTCGATCGTTAATGCTTCCCGCCACGCATACCCTCTTGATCGCTGCAGATAGACCATTCTGATCGAAGGATCCGAAATAAGCTGTTCTTTGGTCGTGTCGAAATCGATCTCCCCGTCTTTCAACGTAACCGAATGAAACCGGATCGCAAACCGGGAGAGTGCGTTCGGAATATCTCCGTTCAGCCCGACAGCGCTTTCCAACGTATCGTACGGCGTTCCCGTCAAAGACAACACCGTGTCGTTCGGCTCCAACGTACCGGATAACGCAAGAAAGATGGCATGCGTTCCGTTTGCGATCTGCGGCCGTACAAGCGCCGCTTCGGCTTGCAGCGCATCGGCAAACACTTCGTCCAGAGCGTCCCGGCCGATATCGTCGTACCCGTATCCCTCCGTCGGCGAAAAATGCCTGACGGAGATCTTGTGCGTCTGAAACGCGTTCAGTACACGCTCCTGACAGATAAGCGCATTATGATCGACCCGTTTAAACGCGTCCGCGGCGCGCTCCTCCGCTTCTCTTATCATTTCATCAATGTTCATGCATTAACTCCATTATTTGCAGGACAAGTTCATCCATCGTATGCTTTGTCGGATCAAGCCACGTCGTTTCCGCGTTGCGTTTGAACCAGGTCAGCTGTCTTTTGGCAAAATGTCTGGTATCCAGTTTGATCTGTTCGATCGCATGATCCAACGTTTCCCGACCGGTATATACGTCGTAAAGCTGCGCGTATCCGATCGACTGCATCGCGCGGCAGGTATCCGGCGTCAGTCCGCGATCGAAGAATGAGAACGCTTCCTGTTTCAGCCCCTGTTCGATCATTTGATCGACTCTTTGATCGATCCGTTCGTATAATATGCTGCGATACATGTTCAATCCGATCCGGACGACGTCGTATGTATCGTCCGAATGTTGCGCTGTCTCGAACGCTCGGTTCAGTGCAGAGAACGGTTTCCCGGTGATCCGCAGCACTTCAATAGCGCGTACAACCCGCTTTTTATCGTTCGGGTGGAGTCTTTCGGCTGTTTTGGGATCTGCCCTCCTGAGCGATTCAAAAAGACCTTTCGGATCATTGTCGTATTCTTTCTCGATCGAAGCGCGAATATCGGAATCTGAAGGCGCTGAGAAGCGCATATCGGAGAATACGGAGTCCAGATACAGTCCGCTGCCGCCGACGATAATCGGCGTCTTTTGTCGAGCCAGAATACCGTCGATCGCATCCCTCGCTTTGTTTCGGAAGACAGAGACCGTAAAGTTTTCGTCCGTTACATCGACGCAATCGATCATGTGATGCGGGATCCCCTGCCGTTCCTGTTCGTTGGGTTTTGCCGATCCGATATCCATTCCGCGATAGACTGCGACTGCGTCCGCGGACACGATCTCTCCGGATAAACGTTTTGCAAGCGCAACCGACAGTGCGGTCTTTCCGCACGCGGTCGGTCCGACGATACAAATGACTTTCGGTCGAATACTCATACGATCCTTCGGAACATCTTTTCAAGTTCCGTTTGCGTAATGCGTACGATGACCGGACGCCCGTGCGGACACGTCAGCGGCATTTCGCCATTCATGAAGGAATCCAGAAGCGCCGTTATTTCTTCTCTTGGGATCGATTCTCCGCCTTTAATCGCATGTTTGCATGCAGTCTGCATGAGGCGTTCTTTTTGAAGCTCCTGTCTGACGTCTTTTCCGTGCTCGCCGAGGATCGTCAAAACCGCATGCAGATACGCTTCTCCGAGCAGTTGTCCGTTCAGAACGGGTACCTCACAAAGTGTCAGCGTAGTTGCTCCGGACGCTAAAAGGCCAAACCCAAGCTCTGCGATCTGTTCCTTGTTTGTTTCCCATACAGAGAACTCTGTGGGCGGCAATACGATCTCCTTCGGAACAATCAGCTGCTGCGAAGTGAATTCCGTTCTCCTTGATGACAGGTCGTCGTAGAGCTTGCGCTCATGCGCCGCATGCTGATCGATCAGAAACATATTCTCTCCGCGGGTTACGATCCAGTAGGTACGGAACGCACAGCCGACGATCTCAAACTGTTCGTCGGAAAACAGCGGCGAAGCCGATTCCGCTCTTTTTGGTGTTTCAGAGGGTTCCGTACGAACGGTAAATCTCGGTACGCCGTCCCTGTCTTTTCGTTCACGAAACGTGTTGAATCCGCTTTCACGGTAGGAATAGCCGCTGTCTGCAGATGAATACATATGGAAATCCACGCGCGGAGCAGAGACCGCCGTCGGTATTCCGGTAGATTCTTTGGACAGCTCCGGTTGTTTCGGAACGACCTGATCGAGCGCGGATTCCACGTGCATCGCGCTTCCGCCGAGCGCGATCTTTGCCGCTGCCGATACCGAAGTGAAGATGCGGTTCTCATCCGCAAACCGTACCTCAGCTTTGGTCGGATGCACGTTCACGTCCACCTCCTGCGGCGCAAGAGACAGATTCAGCACGAAGAACGGGAATCGTCCGATCATCAGCTGCGTATCGTACGCCTGCGCAACGGCTGCCGAGACGGATGCGGAACGGATCAGTCGGCCGTTGATAAACAGCGTCTGGAACGTGCGGTTGTTGCGGGAGATCTCCGGAAGTCCCAGATACCCTTCGATCTTCATATAGCCGTTGTCATAGTTTACTTCTACGAGCTTGTCCGCGATTGTCGTTCCGTAGACGCAGATGACGGCGTTGATAAGATTTCCGTCGCCGTACGTTTCATAGACCGTTTTTCCGTCCGATTCATAGCGGAACGAAATATCCGGCCTTGCAAGGATCATCTTTCCGATGTAATCCCCGATGTATCCCGCTTCCGTACGTGCGGATTTCAAGAACTTCAATCGTGCCGGAACAGACGCGAACAGTTCTTCGACCGTAAACGTCGTTCCGAAAACGCACGAGCAGTCCTCCTCGCTCAAAACTGTACCGTTGTCGACGATCATCTTTGTGCCGACGTCCGCATCAGTTTGCCGTGTTAACATTGTGACCCGCGAAACGGACGCGATGGACGCAAGCGCTTCGCCGCGAAACCCGAGCGTCAGCACACGCGAAAGATCGTCGGCCGTTTCGATCTTGCTGGTCGCATGACGCAGGAAAGCGTTTCTGCAATCTTCGCGCGCAATGCCGCAGCCGTTGTCCGTTACGATGATGCTGCGCATCCCGCCGTTTTCAATGCGGACCGTGACCGCGGTCGCGCCGGCATCGATCGCGTTCTCAACGAGCTCCTTTACGACAGAAGCCGGCCGTTCAACGACCTCCCCCGCCGCGATCTGATTTGCGATCTGCGGTTTTAATACGTGAATAACCGCCATCGGCTATTCTCCTTTCAGCGCATCCGTGTACGAATGCAGTTTCATAAACGCGTCGATCGGCGTCATGTGCTCAAGATCGATCTTTCTGAGATCGTTCAGAATCGAACGTTCCACTTTTGATTCCTGTGCGGGTTGCGGTGCGGAAGGTTCTTTTGACTCCCGTACAAGAAGATCGGATTGTTCGAGTTCTCCGAGGATCTCCTTTGCGCGGTCGATGACCGATTCCGGAAGTCCGGCAAGCTTTGCGACCTGAATGCCGAAGCTCTTGTCAGCCGATCCGCGAACGATCTTTCTGAGGAACAGCACATCGTCTCCGATCTCCTTTACGGTGATACGATAGTTTACGACGCCTTCCAGCTTGCCTTCGAGCTCTGTCAGTTCATGGTAGTGCGTTGCGAACAGCGTTTTTGCACCGCACAGGATCGGGTTCGCAATATGCTCAAGTACGGCCCACGCGATCGACAGCCCGTCGAACGTGCTAGTGCCGCGGCCGATCTCGTCAAGGATCAACAAACTGTCCTTTGTGGCGTTGTTGATGATGTTTGCCATCTCGCTCATCTCAACCATGAACGTGCTTTGTCCCGAAGCAAGATCGTCGCTAGCGCCGATGCGCGTAAAGATACGGTCGACGATGCCGATTTCCGCTTCGTCGGCAGGTACGAACGAACCGATATGTGCCATCAGCGTGATCAAGGCGACCTGCCGCATGTACGTCGATTTACCGGCCATATTGGGGCCTGTTACGATCAGCAGCCGGTTGTTCTCCAGATCGAGATTGACGTCGTTCGGGATAAACCCGTTTTTCATCGTGCGTTCCACGATCGGGTGTCGACCGTTTTGAATGCGTATCACAGGTGAATCGGAGATCTTCGGCATGACGTACCGATTGGAAACGGCCACTTCGGCAAGCGAGCGATAAACGTCCAATCTTGCCAGCAGCGCAGCATCCGTCTGCAGGCGTTCGGTGCACGCAAGCAGCGTTTCGCGAACGGAGCGGAACAGCTCAGCTTCTAGCTCGAGCAGACGATCCGTAGCGTTCAGGATCTTTTTCTCGAGTTCCTTCAGTTCCGGTGTCACATAGCGTTCGGCGTTCGCAAGCGTTTGTTTTCTCTCGTAATAATACGGCACGTTCGCCGCAAAGGACTTTGTGACCTCGATATAATAGCCGAATACGCGGTTATATCCGATGCGCAGCGTTTTGATTCCCGTGGCGTCCCGTTCCCGCGCGGCAATCTGGTCAAGCATGTTCTGACTGTCGTTTGAGATAGCGCGGAGGTCGTCCACTTCTGCATTATATCCCTTTCGGATCAGTCCGCCGTCTTTGATATTGACGGGCGGATTCGGATCAATTGCCGCATCGATCAAGCCGATCACGTCATCCATCGGATCCAGATCGCTTACGATGTTGTCGATGGCTTCCGTCGGGATCCCACAGAGAAGCATCGTGATCGGTGTGATCTGCCGAAGCGAGTTCATAAGCGCAATACAGTCGCGCCCATTGATCGTGCCGTATGCTATCTTGCTTGTCAGACGCTCGATATCATAGACGGAATCGAGATATTCGCCGAGCGTTTTTCGCGTACGAAGATCTTTGACAAACGTATCGACCGCCTGCAGGCGATAAACAATATCGTTCTTTGCCTGCAGCGGACAGTCGATCCAGTTGCGGAGAAGCCGCGCGCCCATGCTCGTTTTTGTCGCGTCAAGCAGATACAGAAGCGTACTCTTTTTGCTTCCGTTGAATTGAAGCGGCTGCGTCAGCTCGAGATTTCTTCTCGTCGAAGCGTCCAACTGCATAAATGCGGATCGATTCAACAGTTTGATCGAATGAATATGCGACAGCGCGTTTTTCTGCGTATCTTCAAGATAGGAAAGAAGCGCTCCGGCAGCTCCGACGGCAAGAGTCTTCCCTTCCAGCCCGTATCCTTTTAGCGACGCGACAGAAAAATGCTGTCTCAAACGCTTCTCCGCCTGTTCCGGATGGAACCGCACATTTGGTAGCTTTTCAAGATAATACGCCGACCGAATGCGTTTTACGAGATATTCCTGTTCGAACAGCAGCTCGTTTACAATGATCTCGGAAGGGGAAAGACGCGTCAGTTCGTCAAACAATACGACGGCCGCATTTGTTCCGTAAACCTCACAGCTATAAAAGACGCCGGTCGAAATATCGGAATACGCGTATCCGATCCCGTTCGGTGCGTAATTCAGAGAAAATATATAATTGTTTTTCGACCCGTCGAGCATCTTTTCCTCGATGACGGTGCCCGGCGTGATCACGCGCGTAACTGATCGCGTCACAAGCCCCTTGGCAAGCGCAGGATCCTCCATCTGTTCACAGATGGCGACCTTGTGCCCCAAGGAGATCATCTTATTCACGTACGTGTCGACCGCATGGTAAGGAACGCCGCACATCGGCGCGCGTTCATCCAACCCGCAGTCGCGGCCCGTTAGCGTCAGTTCGAGGATTTTCGACCCCTCTATGGCGTCGTCGAAGAACATCTCGTAAAAGTCGCCGAGACGGTAGAACAGGAAGCAATCGGGATACTGCTGCTTCACTTCCATGTATTGGCGCATCATCGGCGTCAATTCGCCCATCAGTTTTCCTCCTTGGAGCTGCAATCTTGTTTGCACGTGCTGCAGTTGCAGTCGCACGGCATGGACATAGCCGCTTTTTCGCGGAGCACTTGATCAAGCGCGTCCTTTGCCGCGACGAATTTACGATACAGTTCATTGGATGCGATCTGCTCGGACATATACTCGACGTCGTTTGTCAGCCGGATCGCTTCCTGCGCATCATAGTCCGAATCCTGCAGAAGGTCCATCAGCTGCTTGGTTTCGGATTCATATGCTTCGATGAGTGCCATCAATGCCTTATCAGCTTTGACCTCTTCGCTTAGCTCCAGATAAGTTTTCAGTTCATGCATCAATCATTTCCCCCAACAACGAATTTTTATTTGATTGCAGTACCTTTACTGTAACATATCGATTCAAAAGTTCCTTGCACCCCGTGAAATAAACCATCTTGAAATTCTGGTATTTCCCGTACAGCATCGTTTCCTCACCGCGTTCGTCGCATCCTTCCACGAGAACTTCTCCGACGAAGCCGATATACTTTTCATTGTTTTCCACTGTTTTTCTCGCCTGCAGCTCGTTCAAAGCTTTGAGGCGCTGTTTCTTAACCGCTTCGGGGATCTGATCCTCCATCCGCGCGGCTGTCGTTCCCTGCCGCGGCGAATAGGCGAACGTGAACGCAGAGGCAAATCCGACTTGTTCAACCAAAGAAAGCGTGTCTCGGAACGCTTCTTCCGTTTCTCCAGGAAACCCCACGATGATATCAGTCGTAAACTCGATATCCGGAACCAGTTCGCGAAGCCGTTCTATGATAGACAAATAGTGCTCTCTCGTGTACTTTCTGTTCATTCGTTTCAGGATTTCGCTGTTTCCGGACTGCACCGGCAAATGTACATGATGGCATACGTTCGGAAGCGCTGCGATCGTCTGCATCACGTCTTCGTTCAGATCCTTCGGATGCGATGACATAAAACGAATTCGCTTCAATCCCGGAACGTCGGAAATATAACGCAAAAGATCTGCAAAGCGCATCCCTGTCGTTCCGTCGTTTCCGTAAGAATTGACGTTCTGTCCTAAAAGCGTGATCTCCGTGATACCGCTTTCGCACAAGTTTGCGATCTCTTCACGGATATCTTCCGGCTTTCTTGATCGTTCATGCCCGCGCACATACGGCACAATGCAGTAAGAACAGTAATTATCGCACCCATACATGATGTTGACGAACGCGCTCCGCTGATTATCCCGAAGCTTCGGAAGCCCTTCCGCGATCGCATCATCCGCGCGGTCCGTGACCGCAATGCGATCACCGTTCAATACGGCGCGCAGCATTTCAGGGAAGCGATGCAGCACGTTCGTACCGAAAATCAAGCTCACGTGCGGAAAACGCCGGAGCAATTTTTTAGCCATTCCCTCCTGCTGCATCATGCATCCGCAAATCCCGATGATCATGCCTGGGTTCGCGTCCTTCAGTTCTTTCAGCGCGCCGATGTTTCCCATCAGGCGTTTTTCGGCATGATCACGTACGCAGCATGTGTTGAACAGAATAAAATCCGCGGATTCTTTGTTTTCCGCTTCCTTATATCCGATCATCGAAAGCCAGCCTTTGACCGTTTCGCTGTCGCGAACGTTCATCTGGCAGCCAAACGTTTCCACAAAAAACGTAAGCCCACGCGGTCTTATCTCCTGTGCGAGCTCCGCAGCAATTACTTTCTGTTCGGTCAATTCATTTTCCGAAACGAAACAACTCGTTATCATCCTTTGATTCTCCATAAAATTTCATTTTATTATACTACAACTCATTGCATCGTTCAAGCACGATTTGATTTCACAAGCAGAGATTTTTGAACATGATGTAACAGATTTTTCCGTTCATAATTCTTCGAAGTTTGCAGAAATTAAGGGTATCAAAGCCAACAGGAGGTGAAATACATGGCACGCAACAATAACAGCAGCAATAATACGTCTTCCGATTCCAAGAGCAAGCTGCAGTCCTTCAAGAGCGAGGTTGCTTCTTCTCTGAATATCGATCTGAAGCAGGGTTACAACGGCGATCTGACCTCGCGCGAAGCGGGCAGCATCGGCGGAGAAATGGTCAAGCGTATGATCGCTTATGCCGAAAAGAATCTTCATTGAACAGAAAGGAGAATAAAGTCATGAGCAGAAACGGAGCATTGGTCCCCGAAAGCAAGCAGTCCCTTCAGAATTTCAAGTATGAAGTTGCGAACTCTCTGAACGTGGATCTCAAGCAGGGCTATAACGGCGATCTGACCTCGCGCGAGGCGGGTTCGGTCGGCGGTGAAATGGTAAAGCGTATGATCGCATACGCTCAGAACAACATGAACGGGTCATCGTCCATGATGAGATAAATCCAAAGATACTGATAAAATCGCCGAAATCCGGCGATTTTATCAGTTGTGCGCTATTTTATCCACCGTTCGATATCGTTTCTGTGAGCGTTCGATCAGCGCGTTGTACAGTACCGTAGGCAACGTAAACACGTCGTTCGCCGCAGAGGATGCCGCTTCGATGATCTCGACCGTGCTTCCCCGAAGGATCCCGTTCAGCTCTCCTTCTCCGCTTTGCCGTACGCCGAACAGGTCCCCGCTTCCGCGCATTTCAAAATCTCTTTGCGCAATCAGAAAACCGTCGTTGCTTTCGGTCATGGTTTTGATCCGTTCCTTCGCGCTTTCGTTCAGTTTTTGTGCGAGCAGATAACAATGCGCGTGCTTGTCCCCTCTGCCCACTCTCCCCCGCAACTGATGCAGCGTCGCCAATCCAAAGTGATCGGCTCCCTCGATCACCATCGCCGTCGCTTCCGGCACATCTACGCCGACTTCGACGACCGTTGTTGAGATCAGGATCGGAATCTTCCCGGACCGAAAATCATCCATGACAAGCCGTTTCTCCGCTTCCTGCATCTGTCCGTGCAGTTTACCGATCGCCGTATCCGGAAGCAGCTTTGTGATCTCGCCATAAAGCTCTTCCAAAGACAGCCCTTCATATCCCTCCGTCGGTTCAATCAGCGGACATACGACGTATGCGCGTTCGTCGTTCTTCGCACATTCCGCCAAATGCCGGTATAAATCGTTTCGCTTCACCTGCGGTACGAAATGTGTTTTGATCGGCTTTCGTCCCGGCGGTAGCATATTGATTACCGAAAGATCAAGGTCGGCGTAAACAAGCAGTGCAAGTGTTCTCGGGATCGGCGTGGCGGACATGACGAGCACGTCCGGGCGGACGCCCTTAGATTCGATCTTTGCGCGCTGCAAGACCCCGAAGCGATGCTGCTCATCTGTGATTACAAGACCGAGGTCCTTAAATCTGACGACATCGGAAAGAAGCGCATGTGTACCGACTACGATCGCTGCGTCTCCGGTTTCGATCCTTTGCAAGGCAAGTTTCTTTTCTTTTGCGGGCATACTGCCAACGTAAAGACAGATGTTCGGAAAATGCTTTGAAAGTGTTCTGAGATGCTGTTCCGCAAGCAGCTCGGTCGGTGCCAACATGACGCCTTGTTTTCCGTTCGCTTTTGCGATCGATAATGCAAACTCCGCGATCAGTGTTTTTCCGCTTCCGACGTCGCCCTGAATAAGTCGATTCATCGTCCGATTCGAACACATATCATCCTCTACCTGACGCATCGCGTTCATCTGCGCGTCCGTCGGTGTAAACGGTACATACGTAAGAAAATCCCGCAGCAGTCCCTCCGTTCGAAACGCAAACCCGTTTCTGCGATCTCTGTCATCCTTTGCTGTGCGGATCGCGCTAAAATAGAGAAACAGCTCTTCAAAAGACAATCTGCGCTTCGCTTCTTTCAGCGATTCCGCCGAAGTCGGGAAATGGATCTCCTGCAACGCGTCGCGGTATCCGATCAGCTTATATTTCTCCAGCCACTCTGCGGGCAGCGCGTCAAGCACATTAAACGAGCGCAGGATCTCGCCGACCGATTCGCGGATCAGCGTCTGCGTCAGACCTTTAACCGATTCATAGACCGGAACGATGCCTCCGCCCATGTGATTGATTTGCGGATTATAAAGGACAGTGCCGCGTTTTTTAGAGATGATCCCGTTTACAAAAAATACATCGCCTGTATGGTATTGATTTACCCGATATGGCTGATTCATCCATCGTATCACGGCTTTTCCGCTTGCGTCTGCAACACGAAGCGAGACGATGTATTTCCCCTTGAGATAATACACCGTCGGATCCGCCTGCGCCGTTACGCGGATCGAAACGCGTTCTCCGTCCTTCACGTCCCGCAGCGGAACGATCTGCGAATAGTCGAGATACTCCCGCGGATAAAACATAAGAAGGTCTTCCGGAGTACGGATCCCGAGTTCGGAAAAAAGCGCGACGCGCTTTGGGCCTATTCCTTTGAGATCGGTAAGTTCCATACAAAAAAGCCGCCTTTCGGCGGCTTATGATCCGTCATTCGACAGAAAGGTAATAATAGTACAGCGGCTGTCCGCCTCTTGCGACGATAAACTCGGCGTCTTCGAACAGCTCCTGCAGATGCTCGGAAAGCGCGATCGCGTCCTCTTCTTCGACCGCGTCGCCGAAATATAGGTTCACAATCGGGTCTTCGATATCGCGTTTTTCGATCATGCTGCGGACGATCTTTTCAACCGTTTCATTGACGCTCGTGGAAACGGCTGTAATATCATTGTCGACGAGACCGATGATGTCGCCTTCTTTTATTTCATTGCCGTTGTAATGCGTTTCGCGGATCGCATAAGTGACCGCTCCGGAAACGATCTCATTGACGGCATCCTGCATATTTTCTTTGTTTTCGTCAAGCGACAGATCCGGGTTGAACGCCATCGCCGCTGCAATACCCTGCGGGATCGTCTTTGTCGGAAGCACGATCACGTTGCAGGAACACAGATTCTGCGCCTGCTGCGCCGCAAGAATAATATTGGAATTGTTCGGAAGTACGAACACGTTCCTCGCATTGCACTGACCGACCGCGTTTACGATCGTGTCGATGCTCGGATTCATTGTCTGACCGCCGGAAATGATACGGTCGACTGAGAAATTCCGGAAGATATCGTCGATACCGTCGCCTGCGCTGACTGCGATAAGCCCGTATTCCTTTTGATTCCGCTTTTTTTGCTCGATCAGCTGGCGGTTCTGCTCGCGCATATTTTCGATTTTGAGGCGATCGAGTTCACCGTAGCGCATGGCAAACTGCAGTATCTTGCCGGGACAATTCGAATGTACGTGTACCTTAACAAAGTCGTCTCCCGCCGCAACGACGACAGAATCACCTACGCGCACAAGATGATCACGCAGCTTTTCAAGATCGTCATCTGAAAATCCGTCGACGAGACGTACGATGAAGAATTCCGTGCAGTATCCGAATTCAATATCCTCCGTCGAGAAATGATCAAGGTTAGCGCCTTCTTCAGGCGTTTCTTCAGCAGTTTCTCCAACTTCCTCTTCCATATCGGGAAGTTCTTCGCCTTCGAGAACCGCTTTGAATCCGCGGTATACTGTCAGAAGTCCGAATCCGCCGCTGTCCACAACGCCGGCTTCCTTTAGAACGGGAAGCAGATTCGGCGTATTGTCAAGCGCTTCCTGTCCGACCGTAAGGATATGGTCGATAAACTCTTCCAACGATACTTTTTTCTTTTTCTTGGCAAGAGCAAGCGCCGCCTGCGAGATCATGCGGGAAACGGTCAGGATTGTACCTTCCTTGGGACGCAGGACCGCTTTATATGCGGCGTTCGTACCGGTTTCCAGCGCATCTGCAAGAACCTTGACGTCGATCTCCGTTTGTCCCTTACATACCTGCTGATATCCGCGGAACAGCTGCGACAGGATAACGCCGGAATTACCGCGTGCATTTTTCAGCGCACCGAGCGAAACCGCGTCCATGACTGCACCGACTGTAACGGTATCCGGCATCGAGCGCAGATCTTTGATCGCGCCCTGCATGGTCATGGACATATTGGTGCCGGTATCTCCGTCCGGAACAGGAAATACATTCAGTGAATCGATATATGCTTTATTCTTTTCAAGATTGGCAGCGCCGCCCAAGAACAGGTCTCTAAGCAGCGCGCCGCTGATACTTTGAATGTTCAACGCTCAAACCCTCCGAAATTCGCTTACTGGACGCGAATACTTTCCACAAAAATATTCACGCAGCGGACGGAAACTCCGGTCAGATCCTCAATCCGATAACGTACGTTTTGTTTTGTATTCTGCGATACGGCAGGAAGAGATACGCCGTACTGGAGTGCGACGTGCAAAGAGATATCGACCTGTGAATCGCCGACCTTTTCGACAAGCACACCTTTCTGAAGATTCTCTCTTCCGAACAGTTCAACGATCGCATCTCCCGTGCTTCTTGCGCACATACCGACAATACCGTAGTTTTCGACCGCGGCATATCCGGCAATCGTAGCGATCAGATCTTCCGAAACGGAGACAGTTCCCATTTCATTCACGACAGAAATCGCCATGATAGAACCTCCTTTTCCATTCTGTAATACTTACTGTGTAGAACCGACTATTATTCTTGTTCTTCCCAAACACCGTTGTGGAATACTTCCTGAACATCGTCGTTATCGTCCAGACGTTCAAGGAACCGTTCGATCTTTTCGATCGTTTCGGGATCGGTGATGTTCGTTGTGTTCTTCGGGATCTGTCCGATCTCTGCGGAGATGAACGTAAAGCCGAGTCCTTCCAATCCTTCGCGCACCGCCGAGAAATCTGTGGGCGCCGTATAAACTTCGAACGCGTCGTCCTGCGCAATGAAGTCTTCCGCGCCTGCATCCAGCGCCTGCATCATGACTTCGTCTTCATCCATCAGCGCTGTGCGCTCTATGACGATAAGACCTTTTTTATCAAACATCCACGTAACGGAACCGGACGCGCCCATGTTGCCGCCGCTCTTGGAGAAGATGTGACGCATTTCAGCCGCAATACGATTGCGATTGTCCGTCAGAACGTTCACGATGACTGCGATGTTGCCGGGGCCGTAACCTTCGTATACGACCTCTTCATAATCGACGCTGTTGCCGTCGCCGCTTGCCTTTTTAATAGAACGTGCAATATTGTCGTTCGGCATGTTGGCAGCTTTTGCCTTTGCAATGACGTCACGAAGCTTGGAGTTATTCGCGGGATCTGCGCCGCCGCCCTCTTTTACGGCAATTGCGATCTCTCGACCGATCTTCGTAAATATCTTACCCTTTTGTGCGTCGGTTTTTTCTTTTTTGTTCTTGATGTTTGCCCATTTGGAATGTCCGGACATATGTTTTCCTCCTAATTTGTCTCGATCTATTCAAAGAATCACAGCAATTCTGCCGCATCTTCATCTAAAACAAAGGTTGCGCCGGGATGAAGCCGCAATGCCGCAAGCGGCGATTCCGTCAGATTGCCTTTCAGCATTGCACGCACCGCGGCGGGCGCATTTTTACCGGTCGCAATGACAATCGGATGTTTGCACTGCATCAGAACGTTCAGTCCAGTCGTAATGAAACGGTCGCCGTCCATCGCTTCCATATGCGTAGCGGAATCCCGATCCGCGTTCCGGTTCATCAGCAGTGCTCCGTCGTTACGGACCGCGATCAACGCGATGTCCAGTCCTCCGTCCATGAGGATCGATTGCTCGAACATTGCCGCCGTATCCTCCGGCGTATGTTCGACGGAAAAAGGAACCGAATATTGTTTTTCACTGATATCCGTTTTTGCAAACAGCGCTTTGCCGAGCAGATTTGCGATCCGCTGTTCGCCGCTTTCGTCGGGAAGAAATTCAAACAACTGATAGATTTTCGTATCATTCCATGACAGAAGTCCGTTGTCTGTCATTGCAGAAAGCGAATCAAACACCGACAGGAGCGTTTCATGATAATCCACACCGATCACGCTGTTTGGCTCAGCAAGAATCTGCGCGGCGATCATTGTAGCGGCGCAGACTCCGACAGTTTTCGCATCATGATAAATGAGGATGCTCATTCTTTTTCCCCTGCTGTACACACGGTCTCGATGAACAGAAGAACGTCGCCGTATACTTCTTTTTTATTCGTTTCGTTCAGCATTTCATGCCGACCTTCCGGATAGAGTTTCATCGTGACCTTGTGTCCGCTCTTCAATAGCCACTGATTGACCTGTTTGACACCCTTTCCCATCGCGCCGACCGGATCGTTCGAACCGGAAAGCAGAAAGATCGGGCGATTCGGCACACGTTTTGCCCAATTGAGATTGGATACTTCGCCGAGGCCGGTGAACAGGTCATAGAACGCGCATGACGTGAACACAAAGCCGCAAAGCGGATCTTCAATATAACGATCGACGTTGGCGGTATCGCGGGAAAGCCAGTCGAAATCCGTTCTCGGATCTTTGAACTTTTTATTGTATCCGCCGAATCCGAGCTTGTTGAGCTGTTCATTTGGCTGTCTTCCCTTACCTTTCTTGATCGCGCTCTTTGCCATCATCTTCGCGATCGGCAGAGCCGGGTTTGCGCCTGCGGTACCGGAAAAAATGAATGCATCAAAATCAACGCCCATCCGCCCGGCATACGTTCTTGCAAGAAAGCTGCCCATTGAATGGCCGAACAGAATACACGCCATGGAAGGATGGTCCTTCATGACCGCGTCATGCATGGTTTTATTGTCTTTGATCAGATTATCCCAACCGTCCTTGTCGCCGAAAAAGCCCTTAGGTTGATCCTTGCCGATCGACTTGCCGTGACCCGGAAGATCCATACCGAACACGAGGAACCCGTTCTCGGCTAAAAACGTAGCAAAATCATGATATCGTTCAATGTGTTCCGCCATTCCGTGGATGATCTGTACGCATGCACGCGGCTCATCCGGCGCCCAGATCCGATAGCGTACGTCACAAATCCCGGTAGCAGACGGGAACTTCTTGTCCCGAACGACAATACCCATATGCACTCCTCCGCATAATATTGATATGTTATCATAACATATATGCGAAAAAAGTGCAAGTCAAAGCTGTATTTTTTCGTCAACGGAAAGCAATTCCGCGTCTTTTGCGTCGTGTGAAACGACGATCGCAAGTCGTGCGGTTTGGATCAACCGTGCCGCTTTCTGTTTGTTCTGTTCATCAAGTCCGGTAAAGGGCTCATCCAGCAATACAATGTCGTCGGAAAACGCGAACGCGCGTGCAAGCGAAACCCGCTGCTTCTGCCCGCCCGAAAGTTTTCCTGCTTTCATATACATTTCGTTTTCCATGTTCAGTTCGCAGAGCAGATTTACAGCGGTCGCCCGGTCGGAAACAAGCGCAACATTTTCAATCGCGGTCAGATGTTCCAAAAGTCGCGGCTCCTGAAACACGACAGAGATCTTTCTGTCTGCAAGTCCGATGATATTTCCGCTGTCGGGTTTCTGCAGTCCGCACAAAACGCGCAGCAGCGTCGTTTTACCGATCCCGGACTCACCGGAGATCATAACGACGCCTTCGTCCGGAAGTGTCGAATTGTAACCTGAGAATATGGTCTTTTCGCCAAGCTTAATAGACAGATTCTTTATTTCAATCATATCTCTGCCCCGCTTTCTTCAGAATAAATCTGAACGTATATTCGAGCGCGACGGACAGAACGATGACCAGCAGCGTCCATGCAAACAATTCCGGAATCTCGATATGGATCTTATGAAATTGCATCTGCCTGCCGATACCGAGTTTCGGAAGCGCCAGGATCTCCGCGGTAATGACCGCCTTCCACGCAAAGCCGAGCGCAGTCGACGCGCTTGCGAAAAAAGGCGGAAGAATTTGCGGTAAAGAAACGTAACGCAGTTTTTGCCATGGACGCAGATAGATCTTTGCCATTTCGGAAAGCTGTACGCTTCTGTTTTTGATCGCTTCCTCGGTCGTCTGCCAGATCATCGGCACGACTACGATCATAGCGACAATGACCGGCACAACTCCGGACACGATCGAAACGAGCAGGATTAGTGCAAATGATGTGATCGGCGTCGTTTTGATGAGCGAGCGAAAGGGTTTCAGCAACCATTCAAAGAAGTGAAAATGAGACGTAAGCACAGCAAACGCGGCGCCGACCGCACAGCCGAGAAAATAGCCGCAAAGTATCCGCAGAACCGTCATTCCGATCGACTGCCATCCGGACTCCGAAATGACGATCTCCTTCATAGCTTGCAGCGTATCAATCGGCGACGGCAAAAGAAGCAACCTGCTGCCGACAAGCATCGACAGCAGCTGCCAGATCAGAATATAAACTGCGATCGGAACGCAGATTTTCAGGATTTTAAGAAGGATCGCCCGCATAGTAGAAATCGTCGCCCGGCATCGCGCCGCCGACCGACTTCGGGTTCGCATCGAAAAGCACTTTCAACATAGCGGATACGTTTTCTTTCATCTGCGCGCCGGTAATCAGCGTGATATTGCAGTTCGGGATCGAACGCTTTGCAATCGGTTCTTTACCGATAATCCCCTGCGCAACGACGACCGCCGCCGCATCTTCTTCCGTTACAACCTTCGTTGCCGAAGTTTCCGCGTCCTTCAGGAATGTATCGACCTGTGCCTTGTGCTCTGCAAGATAATCCGTACGTACGATATAGACGCCCTGCACGAGTTCTGTATCATTCTGTTCGGCCCACAAGTCGTTGACCTTCAATGCAACGCGAACGTTTTCATTCTGCGCCGTCGCGATCGAAACGTGCGGTTCCGGCAAAAGCGCAACCTCTGCGCTGCCGTCCGAAAGCTTCGCGATCAGTTCAGCATTGTCCGCAATGTACTCTACTTTAACGGAATCGGTCAAACCGTTTGCGTTAAGCAGGTAGTTCAGAACATATTCCGGCGTGCTGCCTTCGCCCGTCGACCAAATAGTCTTTCCGGTAAGGTCTGCGACGCTGTTGATCGTCTCACCGTTCTCCAAAACGTACAGAACGCCGAGCGTATTGATCGCGATCACGTTGATCTTGCCTTCCGTCTTCTTATACAGTACGGAAGCAAGGTTGATCGGAACAGCGGCGATATCCACTTCTCCGTTGATGATCTTCGCCGTGACCTGATCCGGCGCGGTGAAAAGTTCCACGCTGTAACGGTCCTGCATATCCTGCATCATGTAGGCAAGTCCCATACCTGTCGGACCTGCTAGCGCAGCGACGCGTACTCGTTCTGCTGGTGTTTCGTTCGTCTGCTCGGGTTCTGGCGATATTTCTTCGGATTTCTGTGCGTTATTGCAGGCAATAAAGATGCTTAGAGTGAGCGTCAGTACCAACAGCAGTGATATGATCTTTTTCATGATTGATAGTCCTCCATCAGTTCTATTTCTTTTCCGTTTCTGCGGATTTTATGTTCTTCCTCCAGCGTGTCGAGCGCGCGATACAGCGTCGCGCGGCTGACGCACAGGGATTCCGAAAGCTTTGTAAAGCTCTTCACGAAGTACGTACGTTCCGTCGCTTCTGCGGCAAAGAACGTCATAACGCGTGCGGCGACCGAATTCTTGGAGAACGCATCCAGCCGCTGATTCAAAAAACGGATCCTTCCGTTCAGATAACAGAGATAATTGCGCAGAACCGTTCTGTTTTCGGACAGCAGTTCCAGCATTTCCTCTTCTGGAATGATCAATACGCGCGTGCGTTCCCTGCAGCGGATGTTCGTTACGTACGATACTCCACCTCCGCAGATCGAAGCTGCACCAAAGAGATCATTCCGTTTCAATGTGCTCATATGCATCGCACCGTCACTGCTTTCACGATTTACGTCCGCTCTGCCGCGCAGGATGATCCCGATTCTGTCCTTCGTGTCGCTTTTGCGAAACAGGTATTCTCCCGCTTCGTACGTTTCGACGTCAACGTTTGCGCGAATCAGCCAAAGACGGATCCGATCTTCCGGTACGCCCCTGAACAATATCGTCCCGTTCAGCTGTTTCGCGTATCTTTCTGCATCCGAAATTGTACTCATTACATCTATTTCCGTTTCATATGATACAGATATGCTAACATTTATCTTTGCACTTGTCAACATCCGTTTTTAAATATATAATGATGTTATGAAATTGATCAGTTGGAATGTAAACGGGCTTCGCGCCTGTCTTGAAAGAGGATTCGATGATTTCCTGCATAAGGAATCACCGGACATCATTGCGCTTCAGGAGATCAAAGTGCAGCCGGAACAGTTGAACTATGTTCCCGAGGGATACCATGCATGGTATTTCAGCGCGCAAAAAAAAGGATATTCCGGAACGGCCGTATTTGCGAAGAAGCAGCCGGAAAGCGTCCGCTTTGGGATCGGCGACGATCGGTTCGATGCGGAAGGCAGAACGATCTCGCTGTTCTATCCCGGATTTGCCTTCGTTACCGCCTATGCCCCGAATGCGCAGGAGGGGCTCAAACGTCTCGATTTCCGTACAAACTTCGAAAACGCGATCCGTACATATCTCACGGATCTCGCGAAGAATGGGCCCGTTATCTACTGCGGAGATCTCAACGTCGCACATCAGGAGATCGATCTCAAGAATCCGGGACCGAATCGCGGAAACGCCGGTTTCTCCGACGAAGAACGCGCCTTGTTCAGTTCGCTTCTGGACGCCGGATTTGTCGACACATTCCGTGTGAAGTATCCGGACCTCGTCGGCGCATACTCCTGGTGGAGCTATCGCTTTCGCGCGCGTGAGCACAACGCGGGATGGCGTATTGATTATTTCCTTGTCCGTGCACAGGATCGTGAACATATCCATGACGCGCTCATTTACAACAATGTTTTCGGCAGCGATCACTGTCCTGTCGGTCTTTTATGGGAGGGAACATGGAACTGATCCTTGCGTCTCAATCTCCCCGCCGCCGTGATATCATGCGTTACATGGGACTTAAATATCAAACGGAAGTATGCACGGAACCCGAGCAGACCCCCGCAGGTTTATCGGTTTCCGAAACCGTCATGCACCTTGCAAAGCAGAAAGCTGCTTTTGCGCTGCGGCTTCATCCCGACGCCTGTGTCATCGGCGCAGACACGATCGTCGTGCTTGACGGTGAGATCCTCGGAAAACCGTCTTCCCCGGATGACGCCGTGCGCACGCTCAATCGCATGCAGGGACGGACGCACACGGTTTATACCGGCGTAGCAGTATTGAAAGCAGGATACGCCGACGTTCGTTATGACGCTACGCGCGTTCGCTTTCGCCCGATGACCGAGAAGGAGATCCGTTGGTATGTCTCGACCGGCGAACCGCTTGACAAGGCCGGGTCTTACGGCGTGCAGGGATTCGGTTCCGTCTTTGTCGATTCAATAGAAGGCAATTATTTCACCGTCGTCGGGCTTCCCGCCCCCATGCTGTATGAGATGCTGTTAAATGCAGAAGCCATTACGGAAGATCGCACATGAACACGATTTTGGAGGACAAGATCGCTCTGCTCCCCGAAAAGCCGGGCGTATATAAGATGCTGGATGATACCGGCACGGTGATCTACGTCGGAAAGGCGAAAATCCTGAAAAACCGTGTCCGGCAGTATTTTCA